>DCDB01000374.1 GCA_002316215.1 Lachnospiraceae bacterium UBA1066
CTTCGATCGTCCAGCCTCTTCTCGATCGCAGCCTGGTTTTCGAGGATGCCCCGGCTTCATCCGCCGTCGGCAGGAAACCCATCCCTCTCTCCTTTAATGAAAAATGCGGCTCCGTTATTTCCGTAAATCTGGAGTCTTCAACAATTTCCATCCTTTTATCCGATTTGAACGGCGGCAGCTGTATCGTCCGTGAATTTCCGAATGAATACGACGGAAAAACGATTTTGCCCTTCCTTGAAGAGGCGATTTTAAATCTCGTGAAAATCCGGCCTGAGTCCTGCTACGGGCTGATTGGGATTGCCATCGGCATCCACGGTGTCGTCCATAAAGGCGAAATTCTTTTTACGCCTTACCGCAATTATAAGCAGGTGGACTTTGCCGGCCATCTCGGCCGTGCCTTCGGCGTCCCCGTCCTCATTGAAAATGAAGCCAATCTCTCTGCCATAGGCGAGCATACATTCTGTTATCCGGCAAAAGATATCATAAATATTTCTATCCATACCGGAATCGGGCTGGGCCTTATCCTGAATGACCGTCTCTATGTCGGCCATGACGGCTATGCCGGAGAATTCGGCCACACCATCGTTGTCCCGGACGGACGTCCCTGCCCCTGCGGAAACCGCGGCTGTCTCGAACAGTATGCCTCCGAACACGCCATCCTGAAAGAAGTCGCCGCAAAAAAACATCTCCGGAAACTCTCCGGAGATGAATTCGCAAGACTTTATGAACACGGCGATCCCGATGCCGTTGCCGGCATGAAGGATTTCATCAAATACATCGGAATCGGAATTAACAATATCCTCAATTCCTTCAATCCCGAAATCCTGGTCATCAATTCTTCCTTTACGATGAATTTTCCGTCTACCCTGCCGGAAATTGAGAAAGAACTTCGGAACCGTATGCGGAATACCTGCCGCATCCTGCCGTCGACCCTACAGGACATGGCTATCCTTCTCGGCGGCGTCGTCACCGTGCGCAACAATTTCCTGGGCATCTGAACCGTCTCCGGGGTCTGTTTTCAAAAACAGGCCTTCTGTTTTTGGTGCATTTTTTATCTGTTCTTACTGTTATGCAAGGTTAAACGGCAGCAGATCCAGGATATCTTTCTGGATGTCGATACCGGGATAAACCTCCGAAAGCCTGATTCCTCTCTCCGTCAGCTCAAAGACGCAGCGCTCGGTTACATACAGGACCCTCTGCTTATTGGCGATTGCCCGTTTTGCAGAAAAACTGATGCTCTGAACTTCCGGAACAAACTTGCGGATACTGCCGTTTTTAAGGACGGTCACCTCATTCTGACGGCGCTCCACTTCCAGCCCGCCGGTGTTGAAGGTCAGACAGAAAATGACTGTCGGCGTTTTCGCCGTTATGTTGGCAAATCCCCCGATTCCCGAAAAATTATCTTTAACCCTGTGCGTATTCACATTACCGTGTCCGTCCACCTCAAAGGCGCCCATAAAGCAGATATCGAGACCTCCGTTGTCATAGAGGTCGAACTGGTTCGCCATATCATAAACGGAGGCCGCGCCGATCATAGCTCCGAACACGATACCGGACGCCGGGAATCCGCCGATTCCCCCGGATTCCACCGTCATCGTAATCTTGCTCAGCATCCCGCTTTTCCTGGCGTGCCGGGAAACCATTTCCGGGATGCCGATGCCGATATTCACAAGATCTCCTTCACGAAGCTCCATCGACGCCCGTCTCCCGATAATATCATAGGCCGGATTCGAAGCAGGCCTGGTGGAACTTAAGGCATCAATCATCTCATGCCAGCCCTGCCATTCCTTATAAGGAATCTCAAAGCTCCCGGTCAGGGCCCTGTAGGCGACCGGCCGCTCTTCCGGAGTAACAACCACGACCGCGTCTACAAGACACCCGGGAATAATCGTATTTCTGGGTCTTGAAGGAGTCGCTACCAGACGATCGACCTGTACAATGACCTTTCCGTGGTTCGCCCTTACAGCCTGGCAGATGGAAAGCGCATCGCCCGACATGAACATATCGTCAAATGAAATATTGCCTTTATAGTCCGCCGCCGTGCCTTTAATAAGCGCGATATTTATTTTCGGAAGCTTATAATAGAGGAATTCCTCGCCGTCCAGTTCGACCACTTCGACGAGCTCTTTCGACCTGGAAATCCCGTTGATGCCGGGACCTTCCTTCCTTGGATCTACGAAAATATCCAGCCCCACCTTGGAAAGCGTGCCCGGTACGCCGCTCGCCTGCGCCCGGATGGCGTGGGAAATGCATCCAAGCGGCAGATTATATGCTTCAAAGCGATCTTCCAGAACCAGTTTCTTCGTGCTTGGCATCGCACCGAAATGCCCGCAGATCAGCCGGCTCACCGCGCCCTCCCTTATGTAGCCTTCCGCAGCCCGGTCTTTATCCCAGACACCGAAGCCCGCACTGGAAATAACCGTCAGTTTTCCCGGCGATCCTGTATGATGAAAGCGATGGTAAATAGCCTCGTGAAGCTCCACGGGATTTTCTATTCCTACAAATGAATTGACGCAGATACAGTCTCCGTCACATATAAGAGAAGCCGCTTTATCGGCACTCATGATTTCAAACATATCAAAAATCCTTCCCCGGCTCAAATTTTCCTGTAAATCGGACTTCTGTGATGAAATACCGTCTGCAGCGCTTCCTCTTAAAGCTTCTGCAGGCACAGAGCGGTTTCAAAGCCTGCATTTTCATAAAGGGCCGTAAGAAAAAACATACCACAAACCGGCGGCATTCTCAACACATTTCCCGCATCCTGCCCAAACACGGTTTCCTTCTTCCCGTACGCAGCCTTATTTCCGGCTCCCCATACGCATTCTTATTTTCTTCTTCCCGTACGCAGCCCTATTTCCGGTTTCCCGCTCATGCATAAGAATTTACTTTCAGCCTGTCTGCAGGCTGATGTCTGCATTCCCGTCCGTCATCGGGAACTGGCTGACATTTTCCGCCGTTACTTTATAATACGGCAGATAAATATATTTTCCGTCTTCCAGATCCAGCTGAGCCATCCCTTTTCCGGAAAATGCCGCCAGCGCGAGGCGGGCCATGGAAAGAGCCTGTCCCTCTTTGTCATTATAAACCGTTCCGGCAAGTTTCCCTTCTTTTACAGCCTCAAGCCCGACAGCTGTCCCGTCAATGCCAAAAACACAGGGTCGGTCGGTCTCCGTAACATTCGATTTATCATAGGCATCAATCGCTCCCAGGGCCATGTCATCGTTGTTGGACAGGACGAGCTCTATGTCGCTTCTGTACTGCTGGATCATCTGGTTCATCCTGTTCTGTGCCTGGGCGCGGTTCCAGTTGGCAACCTGAAAGCTCAGCCTTTCAAGGCGGATTCCTTGTTCTTCAAGGGTACTGACGACGGTTTCCGTACGAATAATTGCATCCTGATGTCCCGGCTCTCCCGAAAGAAGAACATATTGGATCTTACCGTCGTTGTTACGGTCAATACGGCTGTCCTTTTTAATCGCGTCCGCTGCCAGTTCTCCCTGCATCTTTCCTGACTGCTTTGCCCTGGCTCCGACGTAATAAAGCCTGTCCCACTGCATCAGGTCCTCCGCCACAAGTTCTCTGTTAAAGAAAATGACCGGAATATTATGCTCCTTTGCCATATCGATAATTGCAGAAGGAGCCGTCCTGTCCACCAGATTAACGCACAGGACATTACAGCCTTCATCAATAAAGCTCTCAACACCGTCATTCTGCATCCGCTGAGAGTCCTCTGCCCCCCGCACGGTAACCGATACCGAAGTATTTTCATCCGCCAGCATTTCCGCATCCTCTTTAAAACAGGCAACCATTTCGCTTAAGAATGTATCACTTTCATCATAAATTGTCACACCGATCTTAAGCCTTGCAAGACGGGCGTTTTTCTGCGGTGAACAGGCGCATAGGAGCGTCGCGGCCATCATCGTCACAAGGACGGCTGCCAGTACTTTTTTCATCATTTTGTTCTTCAGTCCTTCCGTATACTTATGCGGCCCGCTTCGGCGCCAGAAACATTCCCGGGAATCCCAACGTTCCGGGTTACTGGCTGATGGCAAACAGCAGCTGCTGGTTTTCTTCTGCAAACAGCGTGTCTCTGCGAAGCACCCGATAATCCGCCGTCCTGCTTTCGGGTTTTCTGAAAAAATTATCCAGAGATTCTGCCGTCTCGCAGACGGCCTGATAACCGATCATAAACTCGTCTGGGGCAATGATTGCGCGGACAAGGTCCTGATCAAGATAATACACCGTCTCTGTCGAATTCCCGATTCCGTAAAGAAGCGCACCTTTCAGGTCTCCCTCCTGATTGCATTTTCCGGCAGCCTCCAGGGCCGGATCGTTCAGCGCAATAATGATGTCCGCCTTTTCTTTTTCCTGTATGAGTGCTTCTGCATTCTGCGCCGTCTCCATACTCTCCAGCGTCCAGATAACCGTTCCCCCGCTGTCCTTTAAAATGTCGAGGCAGCCCTGCTTTCTTGAAACACCGGCTTCCGTCCCCTGGCTTCCCGAGAGGATGCCGATGCGCTTGCCGTCAAGCCTTCCTGAAAAATCTTTCAGGACTTCCTTCGCGGCCGCCTGCCCCATCGCATAATTATCCGCTTCCGCTGCCGCAGGATATGACAGGTTTTCAGAATCGCCCGCTTTACTTTCAATAAGCAGGATCGGTATCTTTTTACTCATTTCCTCCAGCATGGCGCCGGTACCGCTCCCCGGAGACGGCTCCACAATCAGCGCCTTTGCACCATTATCGATTTCCTCCTGTATCTGCTCTTTTTCATCTTCTGCCGAAGCAAGATCCCCTGTGCCGGCAATCACCAGCGCGACGTTCCGGTCCTTGGCCGCCTGCTTAAGTCCGAAGCGCAGGGCCGCCCATTGCGACTCCTCAGGATTCCGAAGGATCACCGATACCCTGTGCGGTTTTTGATAGTCGCGTACAAGCATGGCTGCCGTCAGTATCAGCACTGCGGCTGCCAGAACAATTTCCAGAATAATAAATGCCTTCCTGTTCTCTTTCATTTATTTTCTCCGGTCTCTGCTTCAGTGTATATCCCCGGCCGGAAGCAGATTTCCCTTCTCCAGCCTTTCGCGGTTTTCTTCCGTATAAGGAACCGCAGGCAGATGAATTGTCACGGTCGTGCCTTCATCCGGCTCGCTCTCAATCATAAGCCCGTATTTTCTGCCGAATAAAAGGCGGATTCGGTTATGTACATTTACCAGCCCCACTCCTGAACCATGTTTATGCGCATGTCCGTTATCAAGCAAAAGGCTGTTCACCTCTTCTTCCGTCATCCCCACGCCATTGTCGGTTACGGAAATGAACAGATCCCCGTCGCAGATTCTTCCGCCCACACGGATTTCTCCGTCTTCATCCATTCCTTCCGTACCATAGTAGATTGCATTTTCCAGAAGCGGCTGGACGATCAGCTTAACCGTACAGTACTGCCTGATTGCCGGATCCTCTTCAAAGGTAACAGAAAAACGATCCTTATACCTGGTTTTCTGGATATTCATGTAGTTTCTGGCATGCTGCAGTTCGTCCCCGACGCTGATGATCGTGCGCCCCTTAGAAAGGCTGATCCTCAGCAGATTCGCAAGCTGCATAATCATAAAGACTGCATCGTCGTTTCTCTTATCTTCCACCATCCAGGTGATAGAATCCAGCGTATTGTAGAGAAAATGCGGATTGATCTGGCTCTGCAGAGCATCCAGTTCGCTTTTACGCCTGGTATTCTGTTCCTCCACAATTTCATGCATCAGCGTTTCAATCTGTTCATAAGATTTCTGGATGGAATACCCCAGATGCTGCGTTTCCTGTGAACCGCCAATATAAATTCTGGGCTTTTCGCCGGCTTCATATGCCCTGACAGAATCATTCAGCTTCATGATGGGGCCGGATATCCGTATAGAGACCATGCGTCCGATAAATAAAAGAATCATGACCATAAGAAGAAGCAGGATGACGATAAAATAACGGATATCGAACATGCCATAGGTAAATGCCTGATCCGGTATGACGCCCACCAGCCTCCAGCCCGTATAGCTGACCGTATTTACGACAATCTTCCTGTGCTCGCCCTCAAACGTCTCATCGAAGACCCCATCCTTATAGCCCGCCGCTTTCTTACTGTTTTCAGAGAAGAGGCCGCTTAGTATCTGGCTCTGTTTCGGATGATAAATGATTTTTCCGCTGCTGTCGCAGAGATAATAGTACTGGCCGTTTTCATTTTCGTTTATTTTTTCCAGCATCTGGGAAATCGTGGAATAATTCATATCCACCAGAAGGACGCCCATCTGCGGCGTACCGTTTTCGGTAATTTCGACGGCGCGGCTTAAAGAGATCACCCAGTAATAACGGGATGTGGCATCGTCAAATAAGTTCTGGATATGGGGCGTTGAAAAATGCAGATTTTCAACTTTATCCACGGCCTGGACAAACCAATCCTGTTTCGTCACATTCGGGTCTTCCTTTTGTTCGGCAACAGGTTCCGCAGAAATCAGGCTGCCGGAATTTCCGTAAAGAGCCACGCTGACGATACTATCCTTATTTGCCTCATAAATAAGATACATTTCCCGCTGCAGATTCTGGTCATGTATATCGCTTTCACTGACGACATTATAATAAATCGCTTCTGAAATCCGCCGCATACTGACAAGATGATCCTCAAGATTCAGGCATGTCTGATTCATCAGCCTCTGTGTGCTTTCCTCTGTCGACTGGCTGTACAGTACGGAAAAACGTCCATAAAGAGTAAGACCCAGTATGAGCATGATCGAAACGGAGACCACGGTAAATGTAACCATGATCGTCGTCTGTATCCCTCTGCTGCTGAGTTTCCTGTTTTCCGCTCTTCCGTTTTTTCCGCGTACCGCTCTTTTTATCCTGAACGTCTTAGTGTTCACCCTTTCCGTTTTCCGTTCTGTACTTTGACGGCGACATCCCGAACTGTTTCTTGAAAACGTAGCTGAAGTAATTCGGATCGGCATACCCTGTCATTTTTGCGACGATGTAATTTTTTTCTTCAGTTTCCGTCAGCATCCGGGCAGCCACAGCCATACGGTAATCCGTAAGATAACTGATGAAGGCCTGGCCTGTTTCTTTCTTAAAAACGGAAGAAAAATAAGATCCCGACACCCCGAGCGTCCCGCAGATGTTGTCGAGCGAAAGATCCTCGTCGGCATAATGATCCCGCACGTATTCCCTTGCTCTTGTCACAAATGATTTCGTCGTATTGCTGCGATCCGCCAAAAGTTTCTCCCGCATCGCACGGCTGATCTTCTTCAGCCATACGCGCATCATTTCCGCGCCCATCTCGGACGCACCGGCATAAAGACTCTCTTTTTCATCCGTCAGGCTTTCAATGTCAATCTCGCAGTTGGCGGCAAAACGGTACAGCGCGCTGACAAGATCCATAATGCACAAATGATAATTCGGCAAAGTATCCGCCTTTACCAGCACATTGTCCACATACCGGTCAACCGCTTCATCAACGGCTTCCGCCGTATCAAAACGTATTTTCTTAAAAAGCACCGCTACCTCAGAATCATCCCTTATCCGGATCTCCCCCGTCTCCTGCGGCGCAATTTCTTTGATATTAATCGCCTTTGAAGAACCGTAGAGAACCCTGTAGGAAACTGCTTCTCTGGCACCGTCATAAGATTGCCGCAGATCAAAAAGCGATCGGCAGGCAACGCCGATCCCCGTCGTCACCACGGCGTCGACAATCCGCCGTACCGATCTGCAGAAACGGTCACACTCGTCGGTCAGATCCGTTACTTCATTTTCATTTTCCATCTGTGTAATCATAACCGTATTGCCGAGATATGAAAAAAAGACTGCCCTCCATTTTCCGCTGAAACGTTCTTCCGCCTGTTTCTGTACGGCCATTGCGAGAAGGACAGGGCTTATATCTTCCGGAATCTCATGCGCGGACGTATGTATGACGACGCAGCAGTAAACCGGACCTTTAAGCGGGATCTGGTAATCGGCCAGATATTTCGGAAGCTCGCTTTCATATACCCGTCCTTCAATCAATGAAGAATAAAAGTTGGATCTGAGCAGCGGCAGGGAATCCATATAATAATTCCTGAGCTTCTCGACGTCCCTTTTTTCATCCATTTCCTGATCGAGCGTAACTTTCAGCCGTTTGAATATTTTTGTGAGTTCAGCGGAGTCAATCGGCTTTAAAATGTACTCCTCTACCTCCAGATGCACCACTTCCTTCGCATATTCAAATTCGTCAAAACCTGTAAAAATCAGGATTTTTATATTCGGGAATTCTTTCTTAAGCCGCCGCGAGAGCTCCATGCCGTCCATATACGGCATTTTTATATCGGTCACCGCCACGTCCGGCTGCACTTCTTCCGCCAGCTCCAGGGCCTTGACCCCGTTATGCGCATATCCGACGACATTAAAGCCCAGGCCTTCCCAGTCGATTCTCTTCATAATGGCCTGTATGACTTCCTCTTCATCATCAACCAGAAGGACTCTGTATGCATCCATGCTTTTCTCCGATCATCCTCGTACCGTAATACTTAATTATTATTATACTCTCGCAGGCCTCATCAGGTGAACACTGCGTTTTCGAAAAGAAGAGACTGCCACAGGACAGTCCCTTCTTACAAAGACATAAAATACAGTAATTAATTCACCAATACGCCTTACTTCTTCTGGACATACTTCAGGCAGTCAAGTGTTACAGCTGTCAGAATGATAATGCCTTCAAATACGAACTGAAGGTTTGTATCAATACCCAGAATCGTAAGCGAATAAGTAAGGGCCGTAAAGATCAGGACACCGACGACTACGCCGGAGATTTTTCCGATACCTCCTGTAAATGACACGCCGCCGACCACGCAGGCCGCGATGGCGTCCATATCCCAGCCCTGCCCGTAAGCAGCCGAACCGGAACCGACCATTCTTGCACATTCCAGCCAGGATCCGAAGCCGTAAAGAATACCGGCCATAATGAAAGCTCCCATTGTAACTGTAAAGACTGAAATACCGGAAACCGATGCCGCCTCTGGATTTCCGCCGACCGCATACAAATCCTTGCCGAAAGTCGTCTTGTTCCAGATGAACCAGACAATCAGGATAGCTGCGACTGCCCAGATGATAATGGTCGGGAAATTATTAATCTTCGGGATGATGATACTCGGAATTGTCGGTTCAATAGCGCCGAAGGAAACACCCTTTGTAGCATAAGTGACAAGACCGAAGATAATCAGCATGTTCGACATCGTGGAAATGAACGGATGCATCTTGAACTTCGCTGTAAAGAAACCTGCAATCGAGGTAAAGCATGTCGTAAGGACGATGCACATAAAGAGTGCCAGGACAACTCTTCCGCCGACCGGAATTCCGGTAAAGTCAAAGATATGGCTGAAGACGCCGCCAGTATTGATTCCCTGATGCATGATGATCGTAGCGGTAACCATGCCCATACCTACCATACGTCCGATGGAAAGATCTGTTCCGGTTAAAAGAATCAGGCCTGCAACGCCGAGAGCAAGGAACATACGCGGAGACGCCTGCTGCAGAATATTCAGGACATTGGTAAATGTAAACAGCGGTACATGCTTGATAGCCGGCGTAATGATACTCAGCATAATAAAAATCAGGACAATAACGATGTAAAGCCCGTTCTTCAGAAGGAACTGCCTGCGGTTGAACGTATACTTGTAATTTTCCCATCCCTGGGCTCTGGCCTCGCCGAATGTAAACTTGCCCATCCGCAGCATATCGATCAGATGATATTTATAGGCATAGGCTTCATGCCGTCTGCTCTTGATCGTCTGAAGGTTCTTCTCAGAAATCATCTTCGCATCAAAGAGCCTGTTCTTAAATACATAATTTTCGTCCTTGATTTCCTGCTTATCGGTAAGCTTCGAGAGGGCAGTTGCATGCTCCGTTTTAAGCCTGGCAACCTTCTGGTTATAATCCGCCAGTTCCAGCGCCTTTTCCTCATCGCAGCTTACATTGACCTTCTGGAAATATTCCGTATCATAATGGGCCTTAATATACGCTTCCGCATCATTGACTTTGCCGGCAATAGCATCTTTATTCTTTGCTTCGACGGCTTTCGCCTTTTCCAGCGCCGCACGGTCAGCTTCTATCTTTGCGTTTTTTTCATCTTTTGTAAAATTGTGATCTGCCTTGACCAGTTCAATATGGTTTTTCAGCGACTGCACCCGGTCAGTGCCATCGACGCGCAGGGCATCGATCTCTTTTTGGATTTTACCGACATAATCGTCAATCGGCTGACGGAGCGCTTCTTCCTGCTCAGTCGTAAGAACTTTACTGCTTGTATTCGCCATCTGTTTCTCCTCCATTACAGGTATTTTGCACTGAGCCTCAAAAGCTCTTCCTGATTCGTTTCCTTCGTATTCACAATACCGGAAAGATGCCCGTTCGACATGACGCCGATACGGTTCGTAAGTCCCAGAATCTCCGGCATCTCGGAGGAAACGACGATAATCGTCTTGCCCTGCTTCGCCATATTAATAATCAGCTCGTAAATTTCATATTTTGCTCCTACGTCAATACCGCGCGTAGGTTCGTCCATCATAAATATCTTCGGATCACGCTCCAGCCATTTTCCGAAAATGACTTTCTGCTGGTTGCCGCCGGAAAGACTGGATATCATATCATCAGGTCCCATGCATTTCGTGCGCATGGTCTTTATTTCCTTGGTCGTTGCCTTCACCATCTTCGGTTCGGAAAGCGCGATACCTGTCTTATAATAATTCAGGTTTGCAATCGTGGTG
This sequence comes from Lachnospiraceae bacterium UBA1066, assembly GCA_002316215.1. Taxonomy (GTDB): domain Bacteria; phylum Bacillota; class Clostridia; order Lachnospirales; family Lachnospiraceae; genus Chordicoccus. The sequence continues at coordinate 10,756 of DCDB01000374.1, forward strand.
TTAAAGGTCAGATCCCCCTTTAGGAAAAGCCCGTTCGCCTTTCTTTCCTCGGTAATCATGGCAAAACCATGCTCCATGGCTTCCTTGGCATTGTTAAAGTTCATCAGCCGGCCGTTATAATAGACGCGGCCCGCCGCACGCGTCCGGACACCGAAGATCGTCTCCATGAGCTCGGTGCGTCCTGCGCCTACCAGGCCGTACAGTCCGAAAATCTCGCCTTCCCTGACATCAAAGGTGACATCCTGCAGATGCGGCTCGAACTTCGTGAAGAGATGCTGGATGGAAAGGACGACATCCTTCGGCTTATTGTCGACCGGCGGAAAACGATTCTCCAGTGAGCGCCCGACCATGGCCGCGATCAGCTCATTGAGGTTCGTATCCTTCGTACTCTTGGTCATGACCAGATTGCCGTCACGCAGCACAGAAACTTCGTCGCAGATCTGGAAAACTTCATCCATTTTATGGGAAATGTAAATAAGAGAAATGCCCTGATCCCTCAGTTTCGCCATCATCTTAAAAAGTTTCTCAACTTCCGGAATCGTCAGGGAAGATGTCGGCTCATCAAGGACAATAATTTTAGAATTATAAGAAATCGCTTTTGCGATTTCGCACATCTGCCTCTGTGAAACAGACATATGGCGCATCGGCTGCGTCAGGTTTACCGTCATTCCCAGCTTACGGAAAAGATCGGAAGCTTCTTTCTTCATTCTTCCTTCATCAATTACGCCCATGGAATTGACCGGATAGCGTCCGAGGAACAGATTATCCACAACGCTTCTTTCCAGGCATTGGTTCAGTTCCTGATGCACCATTGCAATTCCATTTTCAAGAGCATCCTTGGGTCCGGAAAAACTGACCTCTTTTCCATCGAGAAAGATATGCCCTTCGTCTTTTTGGTAGGTTCCGAAAAGACATTTCATCATAGTAGATTTTCCGGCACCGTTCTCGCCCATAAGGCCCATAACCGATCCGCGTTTCACATCGAGATTGATGTGGTCAAGGACCCTGTTACGGCCGAAGGACTTGCACATGCCGCGAATGGATAGTAAAATATCATCTTTCTTTTCTGCCATCTTCTTACTCCCGTATTTTCATGGCCTTCAGGGAAGAATCACATACGCAGCCGCTTTCCCTGCCGAAGGCAATTTACGCAGCCTGATATCGAGAAAAAGAGGTTATCAGGAAGAGTCCTTCCTGATAACCTCTCCTTGGCTTACTGCAACTCATATGATGCCCTGGCCTGCTTCATCGTTCAGCGTTTTCGCAGTTCTTATGCTTCATCGTTTCACGATTTCCGCAATCCTTCGTCATCTGTATTACTGGCTGAGCAGTGATGTATAGGAAGCTGCATTGTCTGTCTTCACCATATTAATTGCGAATGCATCATACTGGCTCGGATTTCCAAGACGGTTCGTGATATTGGATTCTGTCTGGCCGTCGCCGCCGATATATTCCACATCCAGGTTCAGAAGCTTATCATAATTCTTAAGCTGCGGTTCATAGGTAGAACTCAGGAAGTTATCGGAAGCATTGTAGATGTCAAGCCACACCTTCTTGGTTGCATGTTTGCTGGAATCCAGCTGATTGGAAATCGGCTTGTAAACAACAGTGGAATCCGTATAATCCTTATAGTTGTCAGCCGTAACGGCTACATTCAATGCATAGTAGGAACGTTCATCTTCTTTATATTCATAAACATCCGACGTAAGGACGTTTCCCGCTTCATCTTTCGTGCCGATACCTGTATCAATATCAACACCGTCAAGGCAGTTGCGAAGGACGCGGAGAGTCAGATAAGCCTGGACATCAGCATGCTGGCTGATTGTTCCGCCGTAGCCTTCCGGAATAGCTGCAACAGCATCGCTGTTCGCATCGTAGCCGAAAGTCGGGACTTTCTTATCTTTGGACCATGCATTGAACATTGACATGCCCATGCCGTCGTTATTGGAAACAACAACATCGATCTGATCGCCGAAAGAAGAAGACCATGTGCCGATGGCGTTACCTGCCGTAGCGGCATCCCATGTTGCGCCCGCGGAGTTCTTCATTTCCTGAGAAGCAAGTTCACGGACCGTATAAGTCTTTCCGTTTGCTTCAAGCTTTCCGTCCTGGACAATGGCGGAAGAACCGTCGGCATTCGTGCCTGCCGGCTCGGAATCAATAGCTCCGTCCTTTTCAACACCCGTGCCGAGTGCTTTACGGACACCGCGCGTACGTGCGATGGAATCGTTGTGGCCGATATCGCCGATGGCAAGAACGTAGCCGATGATGCCGTCGCCGTTGCGGTCAATCGTCGCAACATTGGCTTTGATGTAATCCATGACCATTGTTCCCTGAAGCTCTGCGCCCTGTTTTGCGTCAAAACCTACATAATATGTATCTTTGTTGAAGCTTAAGGCTGCCTTGTCCAGTTCGCCTGTGGAACTGTTGGACGGCTGGCGGTTGAACCAGCATAACGGCTTGTCTTTATTCGCAACCGTGCCGCCGGTTGTAGCTGCCGATGCTGCTGTACTGGCTGCTGTGGAAGCTGCAGCTGATGTGGCTGCCGTACTGGATGCTGCGGAAGTTGTTGCCGTGGAAGTTGTGCTTGTTCCTCCGCAGCCCACTGCCGTCACACCGACTAAAAGAGCTGTTACAATAGAAAGAACCTGTTTCTTTTTCATATGCCTGTTTCCCCCTTTTCGTTAAGCGCACCGCAAAAAATGCACTTTTGAATTGATAAGAGCAAGTATAAATATATTTTTTATGATAAAACATAGAATATTTTTCGCTCCACCATGAAATTTCTATGATTTCATCCGTCATATCATACATAAATCAAGTCCGAAACGTTTTGTTTTTTGTCTACAATTGCATCACGGGAATTATTTGCCTTTTCTCCGTAAGCTTCTCAATATGGCGTGCCTGACAGATGCGGCTTTTATCGGCTGCCATCATAAAAAACAAACCCGGAGACAGAATTATTTTCCGGAAATTCTCCTCTGTACTGCTTTCACAATTTCGACAATAGGAATCACGAGTACCGCGAGCCCGACCGCGATCAGGTATTCCTTCAGACTGACGGCTGTAAATCCGAAAGCCGCGGCAACAGGCGGAACCTCGAGGATCACGGTTGTGAGCACAAGGGAGCTGCCCATGGCAGCCCAGAGGACGGCGTTCTGGTTATGCAGGGTAAAGACGCTTTTCCTCTGGCTCCTCATATTGAAGCTGTGGAAGATCTCGCACATGCTCATCGTAAGGAAGGCCATCGTCATACCGTCCGGCGACACACCCTTCGGCATTTCAAAATAACCGATTTCCAGACAGTGCCCGACAACATAAGACACAAGAGTAATCGCTGCGATTGTGAGACCCTGATAGACAATATCCGCACCGACGCCTCCGGCAAAAATCCCGTCTTTTGAGTCGCGGGGCGCCCGTTTCATGATATCCTCCTCACCTTTTTCGAGCCCGAGGGCAAGAGCCGGGAAACAATCCGTCAGAAGATTGATAAACAGAAGATGTACCGGATGGAACAGCGTAAATCCGAGAAGCGTTGCCGTAAACACACCCAGGACTTCGCTCATATTGGAGGCCAGGAGGAACTGGATCGCTTTTCGGATATTGTCGTAAATGCGGCGTCCTTCCTCGACCGCATGGACGATGGTTGCAAAGTTGTCGTCGGCCAGCACCATATCCGCCACGTTCTTCGTCACATCTGTCCCTGTAATGCCCATGCCGATACCGATATCCGCTGCCTTGATACTTGGGGCATCGTTGACACCGTCTCCCGTCATGGCGGTCACAGCTCCGTTTTTCTTCCATGCATTTACGATGCGCACCTTATGCTCCGGCTGTACGCGGGCATAAACGCGGTATTTCTTCACTGCCTCGCAGATCTCATCATCGGAAATGTCATCCAGCTCCGCACCGGTAATCGCCTGGTCTGCATTTTCAAGAATCCCCAGGCTCCGGGCAATCGCCGCAGCCGTATCCTTATGGTCGCCGGTAATCATGACCGGCGTGATACCGGCGCTCCTGCATTCGGCTATGGCCGGCAGGACTTCCGGACGGATCGGGTCAATCATCCCGACGAGACCGATAAAACACAGATCCTTTTCCAGATATTCGGGAGCATGCCCTTCCGGAAGTGTCTTCCATTCTCTTTTGGCCGCAGCCAGCACCCGGAGCGCCTGATCCGCCATCTTTTTGTTAAATGAAAGGATCTCCCGGCGCTTTGCTTCCGTAAGAGGAACCGTCTTTCCGTCCGCTTCTTCACAGGAAATGCAGTGCTTCAGAATTTCGTCCGGCGCGCCTTTTGTATACTGGATAAAGCTTTCGCCTGATTTATGGACTGTGGACATCATTTTGCGCAGAGAATCAAACGGCGCTTCATCCACACGCGGGAATCGCTTTTCAAGCTCCGGCTTCGGAAGATCCATTTTTGCCGCATAGGCCACCAGTGCCGCTTCCGTCGGTTCGCCTTCCGCCTCACCTTCCGCGTTCAGGACCGCATCGGAACTTAAAGCCAGGGCTGCAGCAAGGCTTTTTTCATTTCCGACGAAATCGACGACGGTCATCCTGTTCTGCGTCAGGGTACCGGTCTTATCGGAACAGATGACCTGCGTGCAGCCAAGCGTCTCTACAGCTGTCAGCCTTCGGATCACGGCATTCCTTTTGCTCATATTCGTAACGCCGATGGAAAGAACCACGGTGACCACGGTGGCAAGGCCTTCCGGCACGGCCGCCACGGCGAGAGAAACCGCAATCATGAAGGTCTCAAGGATTGTGCTTAAGGCAAAGTTTCCTGCCATGATAAGATCGAAAATAAAAATGAAAACGCAGATCCCGAGCACCAGCTTGGACATCGTCCTGCCGAGCTCATCCAGACGTTTCTGGAGCGGAGTCTGCTCGTCGCCGGATGCGGAAAGGGCGCCGGCGATCTTTCCGATCTCGGTTTCCATACCGGTATGCACGATCACGGCACGGCCGCGGCCGTAAACAGCCGTGGAACCCTGGTAGCACATATTTTTCCGGTCACCGAGAGTAATTTCTTTCTGCTCTTTATCAAGCTTCAGCGTTTTCGCTGTTTTTTCAACCGGCACGCTTTCCCCCGTCAGCGCCGATTCTTCGATCTTAAGGCTTGCCTCTTCAAGGATGCGTCCGTCCGCGGGAACACTGTCCCCCGCCTCCAGGATCACAATATCTCCCGGAACCGCTTCGCGGCTCGGAATGACGGTCAGCTGTCCTCCCCGGACAACCTTGCAGGTTGCCGCCGTCATCGTTTTCAGGGCTTCGATAGCCGCCTCGGCTTTGCTTTCCTGTATCACCCCCAGGACGGCGTTCAGGAGAACAACCGCAATGATGATAAAAACTTCCGCCATACTCTCGCCGGAAAGCAGGTTGGTAACAGCTGAAACCGCAGCAGCCGCCATCAGGATAATCAGCATCGGATCCTTCAGCTGCTCCGCAAACCGCTGGGCGAAGGATTTTTTCGGCTCCGCCTTCAATTCATTGGCCCCGTACTTTGCCAGCCGTTCTTTTGCCTCAGCCTCTGAAAGCCCTTCCGGCGATGCGCCAAGGTGCTGGAGCACTTCATTTTCCGACAGAAGATATTCTTTTTCCATACTTTTTACCTCTTTGAAATATAATCTCTTGAATGTAGTTTCCTGAATACAGTTCCTTTAATACAGTTCCTTTAATGCAGTTTCTTTAATGCAGTTTCTTTAATGCAGTTCCTTTAATACAGTCCCTTTAATACAGTTCCTTTAATATTCTCTTCTGAATACATTCTCTGATGTGCGCGAGGCCTGCTCCGCCGCTTCTCAGTCTACGATGAAAATAAAATGAGACTCAAACGCAAGTGAAATTCATTTGCATTTGAGTCTCATTCTTTAAAAGCCGCCCGGGTGTCGCACCGTGATGACGGATCGGCTTCACACAAAAAGCGTGCGGAATTACTCCCTCGTTTCAATTATACAATAAGTTTCGGTTTATTACATCTTAAATATCGCTATGATCATTTTTTCCTTCAGCAGCAAGCGCTGCTGTCAGTTGCTGGATTTGTTTTTCTTTCTCAGCAATGATTCTGTCTTTTTCCTCAATAGCTTTTTCTTTTTCTTCAAGTTGCTCTTTCATTTCTTCTTTGCCTTCATTATATCCGCTGCTGTATTGGGTACTTAAATCCCGCTCATAGTCCTCTCGCGCACGGCAGGCCATGCGTATCTTATCATCCTCTGAAAGCTTCGCCATAGTAAAAATGAAATTATCCATACCGTTTACCCCCTTCGCAAGAGACTTAAGATCTTCCCACGTTTTTGCATGGAAAAGGCTGGCCCATTTGTACAGATCTGTCTGCCGCTCCGCTTCCGGAACCTTATCAAGATAGCTTAAGTTTAACACATTCAGGGAGAGTTTGTCACTGTATACGTGGAATGTCCGCAAATCCATAAGACGGTACTGGGTGTATAAGGCCCCGCGGGCAGCGATATCCGGCGGGTTAAAATCAAGAATTCCGATATGAACAGCAGTCTTCAATTCTGTATAATTATCGCCTTTATCAAGCGAACTCGCAGCAACGTTCCGGCAGGCATAAAACACGGAGCGGTTAACCCAGTCGCCCTTATTTGCGACCTGCATTTCAATGTCAATCACTTTCCGGCTGTTCAGTTCCATACAGAGATCCAGAACAATCGTTTTTTCATCAACCGTTTCTCCCGGAACGATAGGATTCAGAAGGTCAAGCGTAACAATCTCTTCCGGCGGTATTTCAAGAAGAGTGGCAAGAAGTCCTTTCAGGACGTCCTGCGCATTCTGAAAAACCATATGGAACATATAATCATTCGTCAGCGGATAAGGAATCGGACCGGTGAGTTTAGATAGGTAGTCTGAAAAATCTCCTGCGGAAAGGGATTCTGTCATTTTAATCTCCTTAAAGGAATGTATGAGAATGGGGTGGAAGACAGAAAAATGCCGTCGAAATGGCACAAAGAAAAACCTCTAAAAGGATGGAATGAAAAGATGTAATGAAAAAACGCAGAAAAACACAAAAGAAAAAAGCAGAAGGAAAAATAAAAAAAACATTTTGAGGAAGTGTCTATAGGATACCTCCAAACGCCTTAATTATGCAAGACGGAATTATATACGAAGCTGCCAATGGATTTTTCATGCAGTTTTACGCAGATGAGTTTTACTATAAGTATATCACAGTGCGATTCACTGATAGAGTTTACCTCTTATTAGGCAGTTCAAGGATAAATAAACTTCCTTTCCCCTCTTCGCTCTGCACGCTGACCGTACCGCCGTGCATATCGACAATCCACTTTACGATAGCAAGCCCCAGACCGGAACCGCTCCTGTCCCTCGCCTTATCGGCACGGTAAAAACGTTCAAAAACATGCTTCCGGTCTTCGGCACTGATACCGATGCCGTCGTCTTTGACAGCAATCCTGACGGTCGCTCCGGTATCCGACGCCTGTATCCAGACGTTCCCTCCGTCTTTTTCGTCTTTTTCGTC
>DCDB01000111.1 GCA_002316215.1 Lachnospiraceae bacterium UBA1066
GCATTACAGTTCTGGCATTACAGTTCTGGCATCACAGTTCTGGCATTACAGTTCTGGCATTACAGTCCTGGCATTATAAATTGTCCTGCCCACCGCAGATCATTTCTTCTTCATGCTCATCTTCGCGAAGATAGCCTGCAGGACGATGAAGAACATCAGGAGTGCCGAAAGGACGATTCTTACCCACCAGGAGGAAAGGGTGCCCTGCGTCGTAATGAGGGATGCGATCGTGCCCTTGATAAGAACGCCGAACAGAGTGCCGATCGGAAGGCCAACGCCGCCGGAAAGCAGCGTTCCGCCGATAACCGAAGCGCTGATGGCATCCATTTCAAGTCCTTTCGCCTGCTCAACAAAGCCGGAGCAGCTGTTCAGGCAGAACAGGAAGCCGCCGAGGCCGGCAAGGAAACCGTCCAGAAGATAGGTCAGGAACTTTACCCTGCGGACGTTGATGCCCATCATCAGGGCTGATGAAGAATTGCCGCCGATGGCATAAATCGCGCGTCCGAATTTCGTATATTTCATCATCAGGATGATCAGGAGTACCACGACGAGCGCAATCACCACGGTCGGATAAATGTAGGCCGGATGAAACTTGCCTTTGCCGCTGTAGCTTCCGAAGGGCATGTAAATCTTTGCATTTGCCCAGGCCAGGAAGGTTTTATTCTTGATGGCGATCTGCTCGGTATTTACAACAGCTGTCATGCCGCGTCCGAAGTAGAGGCCGGCCAGCGTGACGATGAACGGCTGTATATCAAGATAAGAAATGAGGAACCCCTGGACAACGCCGAAGGCCAGGCCGATGCCGAGTGCCATAAGAACCGCCGTAACCGCAGAAACACCGTGGTTTTCCATGGAATTGGCCATCACCATGCAGACAAGAGCCGTTACGGAACCGACGGAAATATCGATCCCGGCCGTAATCATGGCCAGTGTTTCGCCCATGGCGATAACGATAAGCCCGGCATTGTCAATGAAAAGGTTGAGGAACATCTGGGGCTTTGCAAATCCGGATCCGCCGAAGAGGATCATTCCGGCAACATACATGGCAATAAAAAGAAGAATCGTAATCATGAGAAGGAAGAGCGTGCTGTTCAGGCTTCTTGTACTTTTTTTCATTTTACGGCACCTCCCTTCGCCGCTGCCGAGGGCACGGCGGTTCTCCTCTTTCCCAGACCTTTAGCCCATTTCTGGAAGACAGGGCTCTGGAAAATGACGATAATCACGACGACCACGGCCTTGTAAACAGGCAGCTGGTCAGAAGATACGTTCCAGGCATAAAGCGTTGTCGTCAGAGCCTGAATCGTATATGCGCCGATAATAGAACCGGCCAGCGTGAATTTTCCGCCTCCTAAAAGATTGCCGCCCAAAGCAACTGCCAGGATGGCATCCATTTCAAGGTTAAGCCCGACATTATTTGCATCCGCCGAATAAATGCGGGAAGATGCCACGAGTCCGGCCACGCCTGCCAGAAAGCCGCAGATCACATAAGTAATAAATTTTATCTTCGTGGAATTGAGACCGACAAGGCGTGCCGCACGGCTGTTGATACCGACGCACTCAATATAAAGCCCCAGTGTTGTTTTCTTTAAAATGACATACGCAATGATAACAACTGCCAGTGCCGCAAAAATCGGCGCAGGGATCGGGTTGCCCGGGAAATAGCTGCCCAGAATCTGATAAGCATCTACACGGACATAGGTAATCTGTCCGTTCGTGACCAGCTGGGCGATTCCGCGGCCGGCTGTAAAGAGAATCAGCGTTGCAACCATCGGCTGGATATTCAGGTTTGCGACAAGAAAACCGTTCAGGCAGCCGCAGAGCGTGGCAACAATAAGAGCTGCGATAACGGCCAGTGCATACGGATTTGCAAATACGGTCGTCGATACCTCTCCGCCGGAAAGAATCTGGCAGGCGACTGCCGCCGCAACCGCCATGACCGCGCCGACGCTGATATCCTGTCCTCCGGAAGCAGCCGTCACCAGCGTCATTCCGACAGCCAGGATCACAAGCTCGGATGCACGGTTGATAACATCGATAATGTAGCCGTAAAGAACGCCGTTATTAATAGCAATCTTAAAGAAATCTGGTGTCTTGATAAGGTTGGAAAGAAGAACGGCTATAAGACAGACGATAGGAAGAAAAAGCTTCATATGCGTCAGTTTCTTAAAGCTGAAACCGCTTTTTGCTGTACTCTCAGACATTTCCCGTTTCCTCCTTTCCCGCTCCTGCAATCGCTTTCATGATACCTTCCTGTGTCATTTCACTTCCGCTGATTTCCCCGACCTTCTGGCCGTCACGTAAGACTGCCATTCTTGAGCAGGTACGCAGCATCTCTTCGATTTCCGAGGAAATGAAGGTCACTGCTTTATCCTGATCCGCCAGGTCAAGCACCAGCTTCTGGATTTCCGTTTTTGTCCCGATGTCAATTCCTCGCGTCGGTTCGTCCAGGATCAGGTAATCCGGATTGGTCAAAAGCCAGCGTGCGATAATAACCTTCTGCTGATTGCCGCCCGAAAGGCTCTTGATCGGCGTTTCACGGCTTGCTGTCTTGATCTGGAGAAGATCAATGAATTTGTCCGCTGCCTCTTCCGCTTCCTTGCGCGACATCGGCTTAAACATACCTCTCTTTGCCTGAAGCGCGATAATAATGTTCTCGCGTACGGAAAGATCCGCGATAATTCCGTCCATCTTCCGGTCCTCCGGAAGATAAGCCATACCCTGCATCATGGCATCCAGCGGTTTATTGATCCTGACCTCTTTTCCGTTAACCTTAAGTTTCCCTTTGTCCGCCCGGTCTGCTCCGTAAATTGAACGCACCAGTTCGGACCGCCCGGAGCCCAGAAGTCCCGTAAGGCCTACGACTTCGCCTCTGCGGACCTGAAAATTGAAGGGCTTGATCGTTCCCGTATGGCTTAAACCTTCAGCATCGATAACGGGGGCATCTTTCAAATCCGCTCCCTTTGTATGCGCACCTTTAATATCGGCCAGATCGTCGAAGTTCTTGCCCATCATTTTTGCCACAAGCTGAAGCCGCGGGAGCTCTGATACCTTATATTCCCCGACAAGGGTTCCGTTTCTTAAAACCGTAATCCGGTCGCACACCCTGTATACCTGTTCCAGGAAATGAGTGACGAAAACGATACCGACGCCTTCGCCTTTTAACTTCTGCATCAGGACAAAAAGCTTTTCCACCTCATCGTCATCCAGGGAAGAGGTCGGCTCGTCCAAAATCAGGACGCGGCACTTCATATTGACAGCTCTTGCGATAGCAATCATCTGCTGGATGGCCAGCGAGCAGTCGCCCAGCTTCTGCGTTGCTTCCGCCTTTATATCGAGGCTCCGGAGAAGTTCCCCGGCCTTTGTATTCATTGTTTTCCAGTCGATAAAACCTGCTTTTCTCGGTTCATGTCCGATAAAAAGATTTTCCGCCACCGTGATATTCGTACAAAGGTTCACTTCCTGATAAACGGTTGAAATCCCGAGATTCTGGGCTTCCTGAGGCGACTTATTCACAACCGGGCGATCCGTTCCGGCCACCCGGATTTCACCGCCGTCAGCTTCATATACACCGGTCAGGACCTTAATCAGCGTCGATTTGCCTGCTCCGTTCTCTCCCATCAGCGCATGTATTTCTCCCTTGCGGAGAGTAAAATCCACATTCTGCAGAGCTTTGACGCCGGGAAATATTTTGTCTGTCCCGCGCATCGTCAAAACAACTTCCTGTTCCATCTCCTACACCTGCTTTCCTGTTTTCCGAAAGTAAAGGCGCGGCCAAATGACGCCGCGCCTTGTTGTTTTCTCTTGCTGATTAATAAGACCTGCTGTCAATGACGGACTGCGTGAGTGCCGTAATCGGATAATCTGTGCCGCTGACTGTAACCTTTGTAACGGAAGTATCAGCCGAGAACATTGATTCATCAATGTAGGTCATCTTATCAAGCGTCTTGCCTGCCTGAAGCTGTCCGATCATTTCCTGAAGCTTCGGTCCGTATAACGGGTTGCATTCTGTATCAAGAGTGATGGAGCCGTCGAGAGCATCCGTAAGACCTGCTTTTGTGGAGTCAAAGGTCATGACCATGATCTGTCCGTTCTTGATATCGGATCCGACGGTCTTGCCTGCTGCCTTGATGGCATCGATAGCGCCGAAAGCTTCATTATCATTTTCTGCGTAAACGACGTTGATGTTGTCATACTGCTTCAGGAAGGATTCCATAACTTCCTGTCCTTTAGCCTGTGTAAATTCACCGGTTGTCTCAGCAAGAAGGTTCCAGTTGCTGTGTGCTTTAACAGCATCTTCAAGGCCCTGTGTACGTCCGATCTGTGCGGAAGCACCGATTGTGCCCTGGATATCAACGATGTTGACCGTATCCGTGATGCCCTTGGCTGTCAGGAATGCATCCAGCCATGCGCAGGCTTTGTCGCCTTCAAGTTTGAAGTCAGAACCGATAGCGCAGGTGTAAAGGCTGTCATCGGAAACATCGACCTGACGGTCGACCACGATAACCGGAATATCGGCATCCTTTGCTTCCTGAAGAACGGTGTCCCAGCCTGTTTCGGTAACCGGGTCGAGAACGATATAATCTACTTCCTGCTGTATAAAGTTGCGGATGGCTGTAATCTGATTTTCCTGTTTCTGCTGAGCATCATCAAACAGAAGAGTAAAGCCGTTGGCCTCAGAGAAAGTATCCTTTACGGAAGCCGTGCAGGCTGTGCGCCAGTCAGATTCTGCGCCGACCTGTGCGAAGCCGATCTTAAGTCCGCTTGCAGTCGTTACAACGGAAGAATCCTTGCTGGCCGTCGAAGTTGCCGTACTTGTCGCTGTGGAAGCTGCCTTGCTGGCCGTAGAAGAGGCCGTGCTTGTTGTTGCAGCAGAAGCCGCTGTGCTTGTTGTCGCTGTGGAAGCCGTGGAACTGCCGCAGCCTGCAAGCATCGCCGCTGCCATTGCCGTTGTGAGAACCATGCTGATAATTTTTTTCTTCATTTCTCTTTCTTCCTCCTTAGTTTTGTCAAATAAGCTCTTTTAAAACCGCACTTCTTTGAACTGTCCTTACTTTAATTCTTTTACGGGCAGCCCTCAAGGGACATTCATAAGTAAAGATTTTACTTTTTTACTTTTTTTTATGGGATTTTTATAGAAGTTTGTTTTTTTTAAAAACAGGTTTGTTTTCTTATCCGTACAGGATTTTTACAGTCAAAAACGGCCGTGCATCGCCCCTGTGCACGGTCGTAGATGCAGATACTGACACTATATGGTCCGGAACTGTATAATCCTTAGCGATATGATCCGGAACGATATGATCCTGAGCTATGCAGTCCTGAACGATATCGCCCGGAAGCAGCTGCGGACCGGACATCATCAATACGGCTGAGGCGCAAGCGCCGGAATTCGGATGGATGCCGTCGTCCCCACGCCTTCCTCACTGTCGATGGATAGTCCATATTCCTCACCGTAGGTAAGACGTATCCTCTCATGCACGTTATAAAGCCCGTATCCTGAATCCGCAGCTTCAGCCGCAGCTTTGCGGTTGTAAACGGACTCCCGCACTCCGGCCAGCTGTTCCTTCGTCATGCCGCTGCCGTTGTCCGTGACCTTCAGGATAATCTTCCCGTTATCGAATTCCCCTTCGACCCGGATCAGGCCTTTCCCCCGTTTTGTCTTTATGCCATGATACAGGGCATTTTCGATAAGCGGCTGCAGCGAAAGCTTAATGATCTGGTAATGCTGAAGCTCTTCGGGAATATCAATAATGAAATCCAGAATATCCTCGTATCGTATCTTCTGGATGTTCAGATAGCTTTCAATATGATTTTTTTCTTCTCCGATGGAAATGACATCCCGGCCCTTGCTCAGGGAAGTTCTGAAGAACTCAGAAAGATTATTTGTCATGGAAATTACTTTGCTGTCCTCGTGATCCTCGGCCAGCCAGACAATCGTATCCAGTGTATTATAAAGGAAGTGCGGATTGATCTGTGCCTGAAGCAGCTTGAATTCCGCATTCCGCATATTCTGCTGCTCTGTCTTTATATTTTTCATCAGCCCGTCGATCCGCTCCACCATCAGGTTGAAGTCCTCACTGAGTTCTTTGACCTCGTCGCCCTTAATATTCGTGGCACGAATGGAAAAGTCGCCTCTTCCTACTTTCCTTACGTCCGAAGCCAGCTCGGAAATCGGCTTGGCAATAGAATTCGACACCTTAAGCGTCGCAAAAAGAAGAATGGCAACGACAGCCGCGAGAACACCGACCGTCGCAAAAATCATGATAAAAACCTGCGCATGCAGCTTTTCAGAAGAATTTTCAAGGCTGATGGCCTCATCGTAAATGTAATTGGAAACATTTTCCGTGACCAGTTTCGTAATAATGTAGATATTATCTTCCAGGCTCTGGATATTCTTATCATAATTGCCTGAAATGCCGGCATCTTTGCCGATTTGTCCCACATATTTGCGGAGATTGGTAAGAAGCTTCTCATTCATCCGGACGACAGACCGGCTCTGCTCCGTCGAAGCTGATTCCGCGAGTTTTTTCGTTACGGTCTCGGCGCTGTCGATGTCTTCGTAAGGATCGGCGCTTTCCAGTGTTTCCGACCCCACAACGATCTTATACATTTTCTCATCGACATTGCTCTTAAAGCTGTGGCTGAACTCCGTGGCAGCAGTCACGTTGCTGATGGCGCTCTCATAGAGATTGCTGGAACGGATGAGCAGAAAAATCAGGATGCCTGTAATAATGACAAACGGTATGATTGCCAGAAAAAGCATCAGATGGAGTTTTCTCTGAAGCGTCATGTCTCCCGTCCCTTCGCCCTGTATTCCGTCGGCGTCATTCCCTGGGTTTTCTTAAAAATCGAAGCAAAATAATGATTGTCCTTATAACCGACTTCAAATCCGACCTCGGAAGCTTTCATACTGGAGCATCGCAAGAGTTCCTTCGCATGCTGCATCCGGATGTCCGTCAGATATTCGATGAATGTTTTTCCTTCTTCCTGGGAAAAAAGTGTTGAGAAATAGCTCGGGCTGACGCTGACAGCTTCCGCCGCGCTGTTTAGGCTGATATTTTCGTCATTGTAGTGTCCCGCAATATATTCCTTGGCATCGCTCATGATCTTTGCATATTTATTTTGAGAAGCCATATTACGAAGTTCAAGCGCCCGGTCCAGATATTCCCTGAGATACTTCTTAATCTCATCTGTTGTCCTGGCGGAAAGCAGCCTGTCTGTAAAGGTATTTCCCTTTCCGAGAATCGTTTCCGGATTCCCGCCGATTTCACGGATAAAAGAAGACAAAGCCAGATTCCAGTCAACAATCAGATAATGCCGGACAAGCATCGAATCCATGCCTTTTTTCCCGAGTTCGCGGAAAAATTCATGGGTAAACGGGCGCACCTCGGACAAAGTCCCGTTGCGCAGGAAATCGTTCAGTGCATTCTGGTTCAGCTTCTGAAGATCAATACTGCCAAGATCCAGCGCCTCGTTTTTTTCCCTGATCTTAAGATTATCCCTGTCCGAAAAATAAAGGACATGATTATTTTCTGCCATAAAGCGGTAGCAGAACATCTTATCAGCATCTTCAAAAGAATGCGACATCTCGGAAAAATGAAGTACCGGGCGGCCGACGCCTGCAAACCACGAAAGGCTGCTGTCTTCTTTCAAAAGGCTTTCGGCCCGGGCATTGAAATCTTTTACCTTTTCCTTAAGTCCTTCTTCATCCTCGTCTGCAAAGAGCAAGGCAAAGCCCTCAAGTCCGCGTTTAAAAAGATAGACCTGCTTCATGTCCCCGGCCAGTCCGCTGATCTTTTCCTTCATGCTTTCACAAGCCTCAGCCGAAGCAGTTTTTTCCTCCGGATAAACCGTAAAAAGTTCAATAACATAAATGCCGCCGCCAAAATCCATATCATAGCGTCTTCCTTCTTCGTAAAATTCCGAAAAAGGCTTTCCGCCCTTTATGATACTCTGAAAAAATTTCTCGCGCGCGTCCGCCATACTTAAGGCATTTTCCTCGCGAAGCCTGCGTATCTTTTCCTTCTGTGCATTTTCCTTTTCGATAATACCCGCTACCGTCCGGAGCGTTTCAACCATTTTCTTAGCGTCGGCCGGCTTGAGCAGGTAATCGGTGACACCGATACTGATGGCCTGCTTGGCATAATCAAACTCATCAAAACCGGACAGGATAATGATTTTAATATCCGGCATCTCCTTTTTCACGAGACGCGACAGTTCGAGGCCGTCCATAAAAGGCATCCGGATATCCGTGATCAGGATATCCGGCTTTATTTTACGGATCTGGGGATAGGCAAGCTCGCCGTCGGAAGCTTCCCCGGCCAGCGTGAAGCCCTCCTCTTCCCAGGGGATATTCTTCTTTATACTTCTTCGGACAACAGCTTCATCTTCTACAAGAAAGACCTTCAGCATATTCGCGCTCCTTAGGATCATTAATTATGGAACCGTCTGTCAGGTGTTTTATGGGATTTCTTCAA
This sequence comes from Lachnospiraceae bacterium UBA1066, assembly GCA_002316215.1. GTDB lineage: Bacteria > Bacillota > Clostridia > Lachnospirales > Lachnospiraceae > Chordicoccus. The sequence continues at coordinate 8,475 of DCDB01000111.1, forward strand.
AAAAGAGAAGCTGCTGTCAATATACGACAACAGCCTCATCTTCTTCCACATTTGCATACACCGTACCCATATTTTCTTCCGGTATATTGACACAGCCGTGGGAGCCGTTCGTCAGATAAATATCTCCGCCGAAATCCGTACGCCATGGTGCATCATGCAGCCCTTCCCCGCCATTAAAAGGTACCCAGTAATTAACCGGCGAAGCATAGCCCTGTACGTCCAGCGACCCAAGAGTCACTTTTTCGGCCTTCGCCTTAATACTGTAGCATCCCTGATAAGTTTCCCGTCCGGTCACCGGCAGCCCGGTAACAACCGACGTTTCAATAACAACATTTCCGTCTTTATATACCCATAACGTCTGATCCTCGATGCTGACCTCGACGTAAGAAGATCCGAGCCCGTTATTTTTATCCGAGATTCCCCGATGGTAAAACTTCGGATCATTTGCGGAAACAGTATGGCTGTTAATGACGTCAATGAACATCTTCCCCGTATCCTGCTCATTCAGTTCATATCCGTAATCGCCGCCCGGCTGGATTTTAACCGTATCCCCGCTGTGCGTCGTGAAGTCGAAGGAAACACCGTAAGTATCATGTTTCTCCCGCCATTTCGCCATAAGAACCGCTACCTTTTTCTCATCCAGCGTCACGCTTGTCCCGTCATCCGTAAGAACAGATCCGATGACCGACGCATCCAGTGTCTCAACACTGTCGAAGAAGTTAAAGGTCGAACCCGCAGCAAGCAGGTAACTATTGTACTGCGTCACACGTGCAGCAAGACCCGCATTATCGCTGTAAACAGTCGGTTTAATCTGGAAATCCGTCAGATTTACTTCTGTCTGACCGGCAGCCACGGCTGTTTCGATCGCCTTCGTAGCAGCATCGACGTCAACGGTCGTCCCCATGACTTCCGGAAATACCTTATAGGCACCGTTTTCATCCGTCGCTGCGTAGGCATCGGCCGGTGCCGTCATTTTATCGGTATTAAGGCCGCTCAGCCGTGAAATATCCTGTGCCAGGACATCTGCATTATAACTGACATCTACCGTAACTGAATAATTTTTCTGCCATGCCCAGGCAAAAGGCCAGAGCCATTTAAACTGATTGCTGAGAATCGTATCGACATCGCCAATATCTTTAAGCGCAAGGTTCAGATCAGGATCATGTATTTTCTCACTCGTACCGTCAACGTCATTTACGGTCAGTGTATAGCTGTCGCTTAGCTCCTGCATCTTTGCCTTGGCCTCATCTGCCGTGAGGCCGCTTACCTTCACTTCATTTATATAAGATCGGACAAGAAAATGAAAGGAAAAAATAATGACCATAAGAAAATAAATGGCGGAGACCGTAATCACTGCCGCCCTGATATAAAATTTCTTTTTTTCGTCCGGAAGCGTCAGTTTCCATTTCAGTAAATTCCCGGCCGTTTTCCTCTGTGATTCCGGTATTCCCGCAGTCTTTTGCTTCTTCAGCGTACCTGCCGCCTTCTGCAGCTTCGGTACCTTTGATGTTTTCTGCGGTTTCGATATATCTGCAGCCTTCTGAAGCTTCTGTATGCCTGCCGCCTTCTGCGGCTTCGGTGTACCTGCAGCCTTCTGCAGCTTCGATATACCTGCCGCCTTCTGAGGC
>DCDB01000372.1 GCA_002316215.1 Lachnospiraceae bacterium UBA1066
ACGGATATGAGCCCGGAATCAAGCATCGTTTTCGCGATGGCCTGAGCTCTTTTGTAGTTAAGGTCTCCCTGAATGCGCTCCTGTGTGAAATATCCAGATGGAACATTTGTATTATTGTCTGTCATAACTTATCCACCTCCAATTTCCCACTGGAGATGAACAGGTGATTTGAGCGGAAGAAAATAAAAAAAACCTGCGGGTATTCCAAAAAAAGGAACACTCGCAGGCGAGAAACTGGATGATGGTTATTTCACTCTGATCTTCCAGCCGACCAGAATCATATTGACATTTTGAATCAGTGAGCTGTTCATGGACTGGATAGCAGAAATAGTTGTACCGTACTGGCGGGCGATGGCAGAGAGCGTATCGCCTGACTTCACGGTGTAATAAACAGGGTGAGGTTCATTATGGACGCCGCACAGCTCGTTCACCTTGGCCTGCACGGAATCATAATCATAACCGGCAGCAGAGAGTCGATTCTTACGTTCTTCGCCATTGCCCCAGTTCCCGGCGAGCACTTCCTGCGCCAGCTCATCAACGGTTTTTGAAGCGACGGGAGTAGGGGTATCGTCAGTTGATTTCTGATATCCATTGAAACCGCCGCCAGTGATGACCTCTGGAAAGTCCTGATACGACCAGTCCATATCCACGCGGCCATTGATGCCGGGAACGGAGCCATTGGAGCTGTGCTGCCAGATCCCGCAGGAGTCTTCATAGCTGCAGGCATCGGCCCACTGGGCGCACCAGTAACAGTAGCGTTTGCGGACAGCGTCCGTCACAACAGATCCTGCGAAGGATGCAGAGGTATAAAATCCGGCAAAATATCCGGCAGCCTCCAGCCTGTCGCAGAAGGTCTTGATCAGGCCGGAGCAAAAATCCGTCCCGGCTTCGATCTGCTTCTTTTCCTCCATGTCGAGGAAAACAGGATAGTCAAACTGCTTCCCGGCAAGGACAGCCAGGAACATTTCAGCTTCCTGCGTGGCCTCGGAAAAGCTGTCTGCATAGCTGTACCAGTATGCGCCGACATGAAGCCCGGCAGCTTTTGCCTTCCTGTAGTTTTCTTCAAAATACTTGTCTTTTGAGTTTGTACCGTAGCCTGCGCGGATAATTACGAAATCCACTCCGCTGTTCCTGACAGCGTTAAAATCAATCGCGCCCTGCCATACCGATACATCAATTCCTTTTGTAGCCATGTTATTTTTCTTCCTTATCCGTGTCTTTTTCATCACGGTTATGCAACTGTTCCAGTACTTTCTTCAGCTTTCCCGGAATCGGAATCCCAAGGTGGGCAGTATTTTCAATCAGGGACAGACATTCATTCGAGATGTAAAAGAAGATGACTGCCGTCCGCAGGACACCGACTTGTCCGAGCACATTGATGCCGATAACGTTTGCGATGCCGACCAGAATGAATTCAGCAGCGCATAGAGCAGGCCGTCGCAGCCGCCAAGGAAGTAGCCAAGCCAGCCTCCGGCAGCGGCGAAAACAGTGAGTTTTTCTTTTGTCTCGCCGACTGCCTGTGACAGTAGCTTCTGTTTTTGCGAGAGCAGTTCGGAATTGGTAGGGTCGAGCTTTAACAGGCGGCCTACGTCCGTAAGCTGCGACTGTGTGTTTCGGATCTCCTTGTTGACACCGGAGAGGGCTTTGGAAAGGCCGGTCGTATCGCCGCCGATTTCCACTGTGATTCCTTTGATTCTGTCAGCCATGCGATGACCTCCTTCCTGAAAAATGGGTATAAAAATAGCCCGGATTTCTCCGAGCATAAGAAAAGCACCTGCCAGTTATGACAGATGCTCTCGTTTGTTGTGACTATTTATTTTGTGAAATCGGAACTTGTCTATCTCTATAGTTGCTCAATTTCAGGGTATTGCTCCAATAATTTTTTATTAGCGTCTTCCAATTGCTGATAATATTCTGCATAAGAAGGACTCAGTTTCTTCATAGCGGGAATAAATATATCATTGTATCCATTTGAAGCATTAAATCCTTTCATCCTTTCCATCAATTTGGAAGCAGGCGAATTTTTATATTCATCAGACTTCTTGTACTCAAAGTATTGTTCCAATATTTCTTTGCTTTCAGATAAAAACTCATCTGGATTTTGACATGCATGTTTAGTAACTTTATCCATTTCGGAAATTTGATCTGTACCGATATAGCAAGTACTTTCTGTGAAGAACTCTTCTAGTTCTTTAGGAATTTCAAGGGCGGGAAGGTTATCTAAAAACGATAAAACAGTTTCATAAGCAATCTGTTGAGATTCTGTCTGAATTGGTTCCTTTAGAAATTGAGCAAAGTGCATACAGAGGACGCGGCCGTAATACCCCGGGAATGCCTCTAACAATCTGTCTGTAATGATTCTATTCCGTTCCATCGAACGCAGTTCTAGACTTATTTCATCATAAGATGTTCCCTGACTAAGCCTTTGAAGAAGCGAGTTTTTTTGAAAATCACGCTGGTATTCTAGTTCTTTTTTCGCTGATTCTGACTGTAACGCCGTGTTTGTTGTGTCATTTAAAATGTGTCTAATATCTTCAATGCAAACATCCAATTTTCTCAAGACGCTGATCTTATTCAGCTTTTTAATATCTTGCGCATTATAGTCCCGATATCTATTCTCTAGGACTGCTGGCGAAATCAATCCTTGTGAAGCATAATACTCAATCGCTTTTTTTGTTAATCTTGTAATTTTACTTACTTCGTTTATCAACATATCAATCACCCCTAAATAACCATAAGCTAACACCCAAGGTGATAGTCAAGTGTTTTCAATGGAATATTCATACTTCGATTCAACTTCCAGTTTACAGCCTTGTGTATTTCTTCAGCTGCGTTTCAATATCCCGTCCGCCGTACATGACACGAATGATCGTGACAACAGCTTTTTCCTTGTCAGGAATATACAGCACGCAGTAGTGATCGACGGGCATAATGCGCAGGCCGCGGCTGTGCCAGGGCTCATTCTCGTATGCTCGAAATCGCTCCGGCATTTTAGACAGCCCTGAAATGCTGCTTTCAAGCCGGTCAAGCTGACCGTCTGCGTTTTCGGGTGCCTGCAATTCAAAGGCGATGTATTCGTAGATGCCGCGCAGGTCAGTTTCTGCCTGATTTGAAACTTCAATTTCAAAAGTCATCGCTTATAATCCTTGCGGATATCTGCAAACACCTGCTTCGCCGGTTTGGTACGACCGGCAACCATGTCCGCGTATCCTTTCTCCAGCTCTGCATTCATTTCTTCCTCAGAGAGGGCACTCATATCTACCGGCTTTGCAGATGGGATTTTCACCTCAAAGGGCAGGCCTCTTTGAAGAATGATCTGTTTGTAGAACATATTGATTGCGTTCGAGGCGGGAATGCCAAGCGCGGAAAGGATACTTTCTGCCTGTTCCTTTACATCCGGCTCGATTCGCGCGTATAAATTTGCTGATTTTGTAGACATAATGATCGCTCCTTTCGAGAGATACTTCTTACGTCTATATTATACGCTATTGTCAGCACAATAGCAATACATCAGAGAAATTTTACAACTTGTTCATCAAGCATCCATTAAAATGAATCCATCTGTTCCTGCGTCGCTTTCGCGGGCCAGTCGTAGCTGTCATTACTCATTTCTGAGTACATGTCATTGACCGTACCGATAGTGAGCAGGTCGAGCTCGGAAATAGAAAGCCCGATCTGCACACAGCGGAGCAGGAACAGTGGCGTCGTCATTTCGCGTTCAGTTTCATGAGGTTTTTTTTAGACTCGACCTCCGTCTCCACGTTCAGTCCCCACAGCGAGATGATCTGCGGCAGGATTTCATAAATGGAGAAGGTATTGAACTCATCAAGCCATTCCTCCGGAGTGTCCGGGATATCCGGATTCTTATGCTTGGCCATTAGCCATGCGATGTTCTCGAAAAGCTCCAGACTGAAGGTGTCCAGATCCGATTCCTGCGGATTGGCTTCATCGATGCCTTTCTGCAGCTGGTTTAGATCCTTGTAAATATCCCGGTGAAATTTATTTCTGTATAAACGGGGAATGGCGGCAGAGGCACGGAATTCGACCGGCTTGCCGTCAATCTCGATGGTTTTCGTAACTGCCATAGTGCTGCCTCCTTATGCTGTCTGCGAGCTGGTCTTGGAAGACGTCGTCGCAGTGGTACTGGTGCTTGTGCTGGCAGCGGCGGTCGTAGTGGTGGTCTTATCCTGCGGTTCATAGACCTTGGTGTACCAGTTGTTGTAGGTTTCCTCGCTGGTGTTCGTACCGGTTTTGACCTTTACCAGCCCGCTCGGAAGCGGCGAAACAGTAAGCGAGAGCTTCTCCGTCTTGACTTCCTTCTTGTCCTCTGTGGTATCGCCCTCCATAGAAGGTCTGGTCGCGCTGCAGTAATACAGGCAGTGGCGGATCTTCCTCTGGTCGCCGGAGAACTCAAAGAGCAGAGCAAAATGCTCCGG
>DCDB01000042.1 GCA_002316215.1 Lachnospiraceae bacterium UBA1066
GATTAACCGGTTTTGCGATATGTCCGTTCATCCCGGCTTCCCCGCATCTTTCAATGTCTCCGGCAAATGCATCCGCAGTCATCGCAATAATCGGCACGGTTCCTGCATCCGGACGGGAAAGAGCACGGATCCTGCGGGCTGCCTCGATTCCATCCATCACCGGCATACGGATATCCATCAAAATGCAGTCAAAAAAGCCGATATCCTTTTGGGAAAACTTCTCTACAGCAATTTTCCCGTCTTCCGCAACCTCCGTCAGGATACCCATCTCAGAAAGAAGCGCCAGCGCAATCTCCTGATTGAGCGGATGATCTTCGCAGAGCAGAACATGCTTCCCCGAAAGAGGCATTCCCTCTTCCGTCTCTACTTTTCCGGAAAGCCTGCTTTTTTCTGCATATTCAGCAGAAACATACTCCGGTTCTAGCCTGACTGTAAAGACCGAACCTTTTCCCAGGCTGCTCTTAACTGATATCTCACCGCCCATGGCGTCGACCAGCTTTTTCGTTATGGCAAGTCCCAGACCGCTCCCCCGCATTTCGGAATTATCATTTCTTCCTTCCTGCGTAAAAGGATCGAACAGCAGCTTCTGAAAATTTTCGGATATACCGATACCGTTATCCGCGATCTCAAGAAGCAGGGACATCCTGCCATAAGGCAGAAGGTATTCATGGATACTGCACCTGATCGTACTCCCTTCAGGCGAATACTTAATGGCATTGGAAAGCAGATTGAACATAATCTGATTGATCCGCAGCCGGTCAGTCAGCGGAACATTATCCTGTAAGATCCGGAAATCCCGAACAAGTTTCTGGTTCCTGTCTGCACACTGCGGGGCAATAACGGCATCCAGATAGGAAATAAAGGCCTCGAAAGGATACGGCTCCGGATGCAGGTCAATATCGGCATTTTCTGCTTTAGACATGTCAAGGACGTCATTTATCAGACCGAGGAGGAACTTAGACGAAGTATCGATTTTTTCCAGACAGTCCTCTATTTCCGGAGACGGATTCTTCTTCTGGGCGAGATACGTCATGCCGATAATTCCATTCAGCGGAGTCCTCATATCATGGCTGATCCGGGAAATGAAGTCCGATTTTGCAGCGTTTGCGGCGTCGGCATGCCTGCGCATAGATTTTTCTTCTTCAACGCGCTTCTTAAGCTCGCTTGCTGTAATATCGCTGATATAATGGATAAAAGCTTTCCTGCCGCACCATGTGATGCAGTCTCCCGCAATGCTCATCCAGGTTTTCGTATCCGGAATATAGCGTTTCTCGCCCTTTACGCTCTCCTTCTTATCGAGAACGCAGTCCTTACAGGGAGCATCATATCCCCACATATACGAAAAACAGGTCTTTCCGGCATACATTCTGTCCGCGCATCTGCAAACCTTTCGCGCTTTTTCATTCGCATATAAAAGCTCACGTGTCCGGCGGTCGCAGACATAGATGATATCGTCCGAACGGTTCAGCAGCTCTCTTAAGATATCCGCCTCCGATGAGGCCGTGGAATAATATGCAAGAATAACCGGATATCCATCCAGGCTGCCGCATTTCCGGCCGCGCGCATGAATCCACTCAATTCCCAGCTTTTTATGATAAATCCTGAACCAGCAGTCCGCCGGCCGGCCGCTGTCGGCACATTCCCGCACGGCTGCTGAAAAGCCGGCCTTGTCCGAAGAAAAAATAATATCTTTATTTTCCTTAGCGGAGATACTGAATTCTTCTGCCGTCATTCCGCAAAGCAGAGGAAGTTCAGGCGAAAAATATAGAATCTCCGTAAGATCCTCTTTTATCCTGCAGACAGAAAAACAGCCTGGCGTTACACCTTCAAGAAACTCAAGCAGTTCATTTGTAAGTTCCATGTCCGTGCCTCACATCTATTTACTGACATCACATTTTATACGCGATACGGCGTTAAAGTGATATTTTGACGCTTGCGATACTATCATCATAACACAGCCAATTATAAATAGTCCTTTTTATTTTTTCCTGTTTAAGCATGCAGGTGTCAGAAGCACCTTTTGACACCTATGATATCCCATTTGCCCGGTCACTTTCGCGATTCCCGTATTTCCGGATAAATCCATAAAAAACAAAACGGCTTCTGTGATATCCGTCTTACGGAAATCCACAGAAACCGCTTTAGCAAGCCGGACCTGCATTGCAGAAATTATTTTCATGTCCTTTTCTTTTACTGCTTTTTCACACTATGCCTGCCGGCCTTAAACTGACTTTTATTTAGTTTACTGTCTTTTTTTCCTTTCGTGTCCGCATGTCATCTTACTTTACTTCTTTGGCCTCTCCGTTCTTAAGTTCCGTTTCCCACAGATCCTTCGCAATAGGCGCCCAGCCTAATGCAAAATCAAGGCATCTTCCGGAAAGTTCCTTAACGTCATCTTTTTCCAGCATCTCTGTGGAATGCGCGCCCGTCTTAGCCACGATGACGGAAAGCCTTCCGGGATTGTCCACAAGCGGGCACGGACGCAGCATGTTTTTATTAAAGGGTTCATTTTTCTTAAACTCCATGCAGAGCGGTTTCTGAAGTGCTTCCAGAATCGTATCGGTACGGATGTTGGAATCCGAAAAATGAATGAAAGCACACGGTTCGATATCCCCGTTTGCGTTGATATGGACATAAGTGCGCCCTCCGGCGATACAGCCGCGGACATATTTTGCATCATTGTAGAAATCCATAGCTAAAAGCGGTTTTTCCAGACGGAGTCTGCGGATATTATAGTACATATATTTTCTCTGTTCCGGAGTAATCATAAGATCCGTTACCGCATTCTTGCCGATCGGCGTGTAAGCGAAGCACCACATGTATTTCGCGCCCCACCCGATAACCGTATCAAAATACTCGTCACTTGCAACAAGCTCGGCGCTTCTTCTGGTATAGCAGCAGGATGTCCCGAACATCAGTCTTTTTGCCTTCAGGATCGCCATAGCCTTGATGACTCTTTCATATGTGCCTTTTCCGCGCCTGAAATCCGTATCCTCTTCATAGCCCTCGATACTGATCGCCGGAATCAGGTTTTTAACTTCCAGCATTGCATCGGCGAATTTCTCATCAATCAGTGTTCCGTTTGTAAACAGCATAAAGGCACAGTCCTGATGATTACGGCACAGCGTCAGGATATCATCTTTGCGCATCATCGGTTCGCCGCCCGCAAGAAGGAACAGGTAGCAGCCCAGATCATTCGCCTGCTTTATTACATTTTCCATTTCGTCAATTGTGATGCTTAAGGTATGCCCATATTCCGCAGCCCAGCAGCCGGTGCACTTAAGGTTGCAGGCACTCGTCGGATCCATAAGGATAAGCCAGGGAATATTGCAATTGTATTTTTCACTGTTCTTTTTTCTCTTCGGCGAACCGATAAGGGAACCGTCCACAACAATTGTCTCAAAAAGCTTGCGGCACTGTTCACGATCCACGTCCCGATATATTTCAAGAACCTCTTTCAGAACCATGTTATCCGGATTCGAAAGTACTTTTTTCATTGTGCTCGCCTGATCGTATAAAGCAATTTTCTCGTCATCCATGCTGATCAGCTTATTCAATAGCGCGGGAAGATTCTTCTCAGGATTCTTTGCCATAATGTCGTATGCTGCCATTGCTGCTGATTTTTTGATTTTTTCTGCTGCGTTCAAGATTTTTTCCTCTTTTCGTAAGTTATTATAATTTTGCTGCTTTTAAAAACTAAAGTTAAACACCTTTCAGCACCTTTGTTGCTCCGGACCGCTCCATTGCTTTGCGATTCAGGCAATCCTCAGGACATTCGAAACCGCTCATTACTGCGTAAATCTCTTTTTCCAAAATGTTTTTATATGTCCGGGTGCAAAGGTTTTACCGGAAAATATAACGTTACTGCTGCGGGTAAGCATCTCATGTAAAGCGCGGGCCGACTCTCGCTCTTAACTCTTTTGCATCGAAATGGCGGAGCTTATACATCTGCGTGCTTTTCCAGTTATGGGACGCTCCTCTTGCTGCCAGCACACCGAGACGGAAAAAGATGGCCATAGCCAGACGGCGGAGCCCGTATTCTGCTCCGAAGGCTTTCCAGATCGCAGGAATCGACTTGAAATTATAGAAACGGAGACTTGCGCTGTAGAAAAGATCCTGAAGTTCCCACGGACTCATGTTCTTCGGAATAAAGGTAACGTCCATCATGTCGAAGACTGTCCAGTCCGTTGAAATCATGCGGTTCTCTTCTGTCATCTGTTTATAGGTCTCTGTGCCAGGATAAGGCGTCAGCACTGCATCCTGAAGCTGATAGGCATTGCAGCTTTTTACGAAATCGACGGAATGAAGGATGTCTTCTTTCGTATCGGTATCGATTCCAAGCACAAGGCTGGCGATCAGCCGGATACCGTGCTTTGCCAGGACGGCTGTGCAGTTTCTGATATCCTCGACGCTTTGATGCTTGTTAACCGCATCCAGGGACTTCTGGTTGAGGGATTCAATCCCGACCAGCACACGCGTCAAATGAGCCTTTTTCAGCAAATCGAGCATTTCTTCATCTTTTGCCAGATCCGTCCGTCCGAAGAAGAAAGTTTCCTTGAAGGTCAGGCCCTCTTCGATCATCCGTCTGCAGATTTCCTTGGCGCGTTCGCGATCTGCCGTAAAATTATCATCTTCAAAATTCATATAGCGAAAGCCAAGCCTCTTGTAATAGCGAAGCTCTTCTATCACGCTGTCAATTGACCGCTGACGATAGGGATGAAACATTCTCGATGTCGTACAGAAAGAACAGCAGAACGGACAGCCTCTTGTAGACATGACATTGGCGCTCTTGCACGGTGTTTTCAAAATGGAATAATCCGGGAACGGGAGCGCATCCAGATCTTTCGGACAGGGGGCACGGATAATCTTATCTGTCAGTCTTCCTTCAACAACGTCCAGGATAACCGATTCTCCTTCACCGACAATGACCTGGTCGGCATGGCGCGCCGCTTCCTCTGGCAGAGCCGAAGCATGCATTCCGCCAATTAATACCCGTGCGTGCGAATTCTTATGGAACAGATCCGCCAGCTCATATGCCCTGGGCGCCGAGCACGTCATCGTATAAAGGCAGAGCACATCCGCATCCATCAGCTTTTTGTAAGGTACGCTGCCGTTCAATTCTTCGTACACCTCAACCTGATGGCCGGCTTTTTTCAGGATTCCGCCCAGAATAAGCGGTCCTGTAATAGAATTTGCCTGTCCGTAAGCCTTCCCGGCCAGGCGGTACGGCGGAAATCTCCTCAGAGCGCTTGCCGGTGTAATAAATAAGATTTTCATAGTATCACCTCATCCTATTCAATGATAAGATAGCCACGAAAGTCCCACAATGGGCAAAAAAACCGCATTGTGAGGTTTTCTCACACTGCGGTTTTTTTGTCCGGAAATCTATTCATTCAATATCGTTTTATCCGCTTCTTTATTTAAAATCTGTTGAATGCCAAGCGGTCAGAAAATCATTCTTTAATTCGAATAATATTTTTATCTTCAGCTGTGGTAAGAAAGAATCATCTTCGTGAGCCCATCGATCGAACGGACAATCCCCCTGATGCTGTTAAGAAAATCTTCCGGCATGCCGCTTCCTACCCAGCGGAGAGAAAGGCCGGTCAGGGCTGCCGTATAGCAATCCGTGACTGCATGGATCATTTCCGGAGAAACACGGCGTCCTTCTGCCTGCCAGGCGACATAAGCTTCCATACGTTCATAGCTCAGATGATAAGTATAGTCTTCTAAAGCACGGGCGCTGATTGATTTGTAAACGTGCTCCGTTGCTTTCCTGTTTTGTTTCAAAACATCAAAAACAGAAAGAAACTCTTCGAAGATTGTCTGATCCGGCTTAAAATTCCGCCGTATCTCATCAATCTTCTCCCGGAACATATCGTCCGCCAGTTCATAAGTATTATGGAAATAGTAATAGAAAGTCTTCCGGTTGATCTCGCAGCGATCAACAATTTCTTTTACGGTAATTTCGCTGAAGGGCTTTTCATCTAAAAGTTCAAGAAAGGTATTGACGATCGCTTTTTTCGTAAATGACGCCATTGGCTGTTCCCTTTCCGGAATAGCGGTTTTTTCATAATTTCCCGTATTCCGACACACTGCACACTCACATTGTCTTGATTATAAAAGATATATCGGTGAAATCAAACGACAATCTCTGACAGTTGTAAGCATTTCAGGCACACATCGGCCTTCTTGTTCTTTTATGGGTTACATTACCAGGCGCTTGCGCTTATTCCCCTCTAAAACAATTGAGCCAAAGCGAAATTATTTCAATAATCTCACTTTGGCTCAATCCTTTTATTCGTATAACATGACAGCATTTCATTCCATTTTGCAAATCAGGCGCTGCAGCGTACTGTACATAAGTTCCGGATCGATCGGTTTGGAAAGGTGGGCGCTCATGCCGGCGGCACGGCTTTTTTCAATATCCTCGTCAAAAGCGTTTGCCGTCATAGCCACAATCGGAACCGTCTTCGCATCCGGCCGATCCCAGTGCCGGATATTGGCAGTTGTCTGCAGCCCGTCCATCAAAGGCATACGCACATCCATCAGGATGGCGTCATAGTATCCCTGCGGACTCTGGACGAATTTCTCCAGCGCCTTAATGCCGTTGGCCACACGGTCAACGGAAAATTTTTTTGATTCCAGGAGCGTCTTTGCAATTTCGGCATTAATATCATTGTCTTCTGCAACAAGTATCCGGCATCCTGTAAAATCATATACCTTTTCCTGCTCTTCAGGCTCTTTCTCCTCTCCAAGGGCTCGCTCAAAGGCGGATATCAGATTAGAACGCAGCAGCGGTTTCGAGATCATAAGATTGGCGCCAGCCGCGCACGCCTCTGTTTCAATAGCCTGCCAGTCATAGGCGGAGATAATGATAATTGTCACATTAGGACCCACAAGACGCCGGATTTCCTTCGTCGTCTCAATGCCGTCCATATCCGGCATCTTCCAGTCAATCAGGATGAAATCATAGGCCTTACCTTCTTCGGTTTTTAAGCGCACGCGTTCAATCGCCTCATGTCCATTCGTCACCCATTCTCCTGTCATGCCGATATCCTTGAGGATTCCTTCTGCCTGCTCACAGATAATCAGATCGTCATCCACAATCAGCGTATGCATATTCTGGAGATTCGGGCGCATTTTCAGCGGCTTTGCAACAGCTTCATCCACTGTCATCGGGATATCAATTGTAAATTCACTCCCGACACCGACAATACTGCGTACCGTAACGCTTCCTCCCATCAGATTCACCAGATTTTTGGTAATGGCAAGACCGAGGCCTGTTCCTCCGAAAACCGTGGTCGTCGAAGTATCCACCTGCTCAAAAGCATCAAAAATCCGCATCAGGTTTTCTTCCGCAATGCCGCAGCCCGTATCGCTGACGACAAAACGCAATTTCTCCAGATTCGGCTCACGTCCGGCAATACTGACATCCAGCGAAATTTTTCCTTTGGAAGTAAACTTTACAGCATTGCCGAGCACATTGACCAGAATCTGCTGCAGCTTCATTTCGTCGCCTAAGTAGGCATCCGAAACATCGTTTGAGACGGTGCATTCATAATCAATCCCTTTTGCACGGACCTGAGGATAAATAATATTATCCACTTCGGATATAAATTCCGGAAACATAAAGCTTTCGTTCTTCAGCAGCATCTTGCCGCTTTCAATACGGGACATATCCAGGATATCGTTGATAAGAGACAGGAGATAGCGGGCCGACAAGCCGATCTTGGAGACGCAGTCCGCAATCTTCTCGGGATTCCCGATTGACTGTGCGGCAATCGTATCCATGCCTATAATAGCGTTCAGGGGCGTTCGTATCTCATGGCTCATTCTGGAAAGGAAATTCGATTTTGCACTGCTGGCCTGCTTCGCAGCTAAAAGCGCCGTTTCCAGATCAGCGCGGCTTTCACGCTCTTTTTCAAAAATCGCAGTCACATCCGTCAGAAGAAAGACAATCTCGCCATGATAGCTGTCCAGATAGAAAATGTCATTCTTCATTCTGCGGAGAGGCCTTCCGGGAACTCCGTCCGCAGTCTGCCGCCTGCGGTTATAAACCGTATAAAAACGGTTTTTCTCGAGCGCCGCAAGGATCGTATCCCGGTTCAAATTACGTTTATATTCTTCTGCGTCCTCAGGTGCAACAAATATTTCCGCAGCTTTTTGTAAAGTATCCGGATACAGCATGCCGTCAAGATCATGAAGTTCCCGGTCCGTTCCGGAAATAACAGAAAACATCCCCGACTGAAGATCCAGACAGGACACACAGGCATAGTTTTTTTCAATAATTTCTTCGCTGATTTTTTTGTTGATGGTCTCTTTATTTATATCTTTTGTATAATAAAATGCAATAAGATCCCCGCTGTCCGGATCCGGAAGAATCTCGGCATTTGTCTTCACCCAGCGTATATATTCACCCACATACCTTCTGAAACGGAGTTCCGCACTGTAATGTCCTTCTTTAATCGCTTCCCGAAGACCGTCGCTGCTGCAGGTCGAAATAAATTTCTCACGTTCCTCTTTATCCGGTATTCTTGCTGCGGCCTTCAGCAGGATCGTACGCGTTTCAGGATTCGTCTGTTCCAGCGGCGGACAGATCCTGTATGCATCTTCCAGCAATTCCTCACTGACCTCTGTCTTCAGCATCGCTTCATCTTTCGTCTGGACTTCCGGCTGCGAAGCCTTGGTCAGGTCAAAGGAAAAAGATTCGAACACACCGCCCTGCAGCGTTTTCAGACGCACCCTTTCTTTAAAAAGGCGTTCCCTTGAAAGCATCGTGTCTGTCACATCGACGGAATTTCCCAAAGCCCGGATCGTGTGGCCGCTGCTGTCCCGAACCGCATTAAGAACAATCTTTTCCCATATATAGCTGTCATGGTATATAAAACGTACCGTGCATTCTGCCTGTTCTGATCCGCTGTCAATGGAAGCGATCATGTTTCGATAAGTGATGGCGTCCTTCCCGGAGCAGTGTGTGTACTCAAGAAAGTCTTCCGGAAAGTTCTCCCAGACTGTCGGCAGTTTTGAGAACCGCCTGTTAAGTATAAGATTTTCGCAGCGTTTCTGCCCCGGATAATATGTAAAAAGCTGAAGATCCGTACAAAGGATCGCCTCTTCCAGCCTTTTGCGGCTTTCATCCGATATGATATCCCGAAGTTCTTCGTTGGCGCTGCCTGCATCCTTGCCAGTCTGTGCCTGATCGCTCATTTTTTTCACCTCTGTTTTTATCTTTCGGCATCATAGCTTTTTCTGCGCCCGAAGATTTGCGCCGAACCAAATCTTCATTTTTTACATATGGTACGGCATTGACTCAGCCGCTGCATGCACCTGATTCAGTTCATTTTCCGGATAATCCGAAACGATTCCCCGTTTTAATTGGAGCGCACATTTGTGCAAGATAAAAATCCCGTAACCTGTTTCCGGCTAAAGCCCAGAACATCAGTCACGGAATTATAGTATGCCACAAGGGCATTCTGTCTTTTATACTATCCTAAAGACAGAATGCCCAGAAGTCATTAAAGTTCAGGCTTAGATGTTTTACGTGTCCGGATCCCGAAGTTTTCCTGCAAACAGAAAACTCTTTAGAATTTCATCACATGCTTTATTATAACATATTAATTTGAAGAAGGTTTCAAGATTCGATAAGATCCAAAGAATATTCTGTATTCATCCGGCAGCAGATTTCAATGAATTCATCCAGAGGCACATCCTTCATCTGTTTGTTTCCGCCGCGGATGTTTACCGATACTGTGCGTTCCTGCATTTCTTTGTCTCCAAGGACTATGATATACGGATCCTTAAAGTTCTTGAAGGTCTTGATCTTTTCCTTCATATTTTTATCTGTATAGTCTGCTTCGACCCGGATACGGTTTTTACGCAGAAGCGAAGCGACCTCTTTAGCGTATGCATTGTGCTCTGTACGGATCGGAACGATACCGACCTGCTCAGGCGAAAGCCAGAACGGGAATGCCCCCTTGAAATTCTCTATCAGGATACCGATAAAACGTTCCATAGAACCGAAAATGGCTCTGTGGATCATGACCGGACGCCTGAGAAGACCGTCCTGCCCGACATATTTCATATCGAAGTTCAGCGGGAGCTGGAAGTCAAGCTGTATTGTCCCCATCTGCCATTCACGTCCGAGCGCGTCCTTCATTTTCAAATCAATTTTCGGTCCGTAGAATGCACCGTCGCCTTCATTCACTTCGTAGTTTCCTTCGCCATACTTATCATTCAGGATTTTCCGAAGATCCGCTTCGGCCTGATCCCAAACGGCAATTTCACCCATAAAGTCATCCGGACGCGTCGAAAGCTCAGCAATGTAAGTAAGGCCGAAGGTTCCGTAGATCTGACCGGCAATATCCATGATATCATTTATTTCCGATGCAATCTGATCTTCGGTAACTAAAAGATGCGCATCGTCCTGGCGGAACATCTGGACGCGGAAAAGGCCGTTAAGCTCGCCGGATTTTTCTTTTCTGTGAATAACATCGACCTGACTTATACGCATCGGAAGTTCTTTATAGCTTCGTTTGGCATTTTTATAAACCATAATGGCATTCGGACAGTTCATCGGTTTGGCGGCAAAATAGTCGCTTTCATCTTCTTTGACACCGGGAATGATAAACATGTTGTCCTTGTAATGTCCCCAGTGACCCGATGTTGCCCATATTTTCTGGCTATTTATAACAGGTGCCGAAATCTCTGTATATCCGTGCTCTTCATGGATGACACGCCAGAAATCCAGCAGGGCGTTAAAGGTCTTCCATCCGCGCGGCAGCCAGTACGGCATACCGGGAGCCGTCTCATCGAACATAAAGAGCTCAAGCTGCGGACCGAGTTTTTTATGATCTCTTTCCATGGCTTCTTTTAAAAGCTTC
Organism: Lachnospiraceae bacterium UBA1066; assembly: GCA_002316215.1. GTDB lineage: Bacteria > Bacillota > Clostridia > Lachnospirales > Lachnospiraceae > Chordicoccus. Next base: position 10,881 of record DCDB01000042.1, read on the forward strand.
AGATAATCCTTCAGCTGATTTTTATCCGGGAAAGCGTAAACATAGATGCGCTGCAGCTGATCGCGCTTTTCATCGCCGCGCCAATAGGCGCCGGAGACGGACTTTATCTGGAAGGCAACATTCAGGAGTTCCTGCGAATTGCCGACATGCGGGCCCCTGCAGAGATCAACATAATCATCTCCGGTATAGTATACCGTAATTTTCTCATCCGCCGGAAGATCTGTAATCAGCTCCGTTTTAAATTTCTGATCTCTGAAAATTTCCAGAGCCTCGTCCCTTGAAACTTCTTTGTGCGTCCACGGTTCCTTTCTCCTAAGGATTTCACGCATCTTATCTTCAATGCCTTTGAAATCATCCGCCGTCAGCGTCCTTGGCAGAACAAAATCATAATAAAAACCATTGTCAATCTGCGGACCGATGGCATACTGTACATTTTCTTTTCCGAAGATTTCGATGACAGCCTTCGCCAGGATATGCGACATCGAATGGCGGTATACCTTTAAAAATTCTTCATTTTCCATGTTATTCTCCTCTTTTTATAAAATAAAAGCCCCACTTCGCAACGATAGCGAAATGGGGCGATTGCTCGCGGTTCCACCCATATTGCCGGTAACTTCCCGGCCACTCATTTTGATTATGACGTAATCAGCGTATCCGATTAAGGATCTCTCCGAGACGGTCTTCACAAATTCTTAAGCGGAGCACTCCCACCGTCTGCTCCTCGCTGCAGCTGCCGAATCCGCTACTCTTCTCATCAACGATTTATTCTGTTTTGTAAGTTTATAAAGCATCCTGCGGTTTACTTATATGTCACCATCTATTTGGTTTACTTATATGTCACCATCTACTTGGTTTACTTATATGTCACCATCTACTTGGTTCACTTATCTGTCAACAACCTGCAGAATTTCTTTTATTATAATCTCAACTCACAGAAACGTCAAGGAAACCGTCATTAAAAAGCCGGTCTGTCTAAACCGTCATCAAAAAACCGGTCTTTTAAACTGCCATAAAAAAGCCACTCTGTCTAACCGCCATCAAAAAGCCACTCTGTCTAACCGCCATCAAAAA
>DCDB01000308.1 GCA_002316215.1 Lachnospiraceae bacterium UBA1066
ATGAAAGACCCGGTTGATGAAAAACCTGGTTAAAAAAATCTGATTAATAAAAACCTGGTCAATAAATAAATCTTATGGAAGAGATGTCATGAAAAAGAAAGAGAAAAAGCTGGTTGTCATCGTAGGCTGCGGTCGTCTTGGCAGTATGGCAGCAGGAAGCCTGTATGAACAGGGCATGGAAGTTTCTGTTATTGATGAAAATGAAGATGCTTTCGGGCGTCTTCCGTCTACTTTCGGCGGCCTTACGGTTGTCGGATATGCTACGCACATGGACATCCTGCAGAAAGCGGAAATTACCCGCGCGTCCGCTGTTATCTGCTCGACGAATTATGATAACGTCAACATCATGACGGCGCTTTTAGTAAAGGATTACTTCCATATTCCGGAAGTATTTGCGAGGATCTATGATCCGTTAATTGCCGGTTTCTATTCAAAAATGGGAATCCACACGATCTGCCCTGCTAATCTGGCAACTTCTGAAATTCAGCATCTTCTTAAAGACATAGATGCAGAAACGGAGGATAATCATGAAAACTAAGGTGCTGTTAATCGGCGGAATCAATAAGACCCAGCTTCTTGCCAAGGAACTCCTGAAAAAGGGCTATGATGTTACTGCAATAAATGCAGATCGGAATGATTGCCTGAAGCTGGCGGAGATTGACGGCCTTTCGGTGATTTTCGGAGACGGGACCAAGCCGTATGTCCTTGACCAGGCGGATGCAGGGGAAAAGGATATCGTTATTGCGATGTGCCGGCACGACAGTGAAAACCTTGTGGCCTGCCAGATGGCGAAAATGAAATTCGGCATCCGCAAGACCGTTGCTCTGGTCAACGATCCCGAACACGTGGATTTTTTCCGCCGTCAGGGTATCGACCATACGATCTGCGCGCTTTCTTTTCTGACGGCCTTTATTGAGAAGGAAGCTTCCGATGAGCCGCAGGATGCAGTGCGGAAGAAATGAGAAGAAATAATTACGGAGTGCTGATGGTCATGATCGGAATCATTATTCTGCTGGCGCTCCCGGTCTTTTTATTTTACCCGTCGGAAATCCGTTATCTTCCTTCTTTTCTGATTCCGGGAATTGCGGCAGCTTTGGCAGGCCTTTTTCTCTGCTTCTTTTTTCCTCGGAAGAAGGCGGAAGATTCCTGGAAATATGATCTTTATTCGGGCAGTATGATCGTGCTGTTCGCCTGGATCTGCGGTATTGTGTTTTCATCCTTTCCGTTTGTCATAGGCGGACAGCTTACGCCGCTGCGCGCTTTGTTCGAAGCCGTAAGTGCGTGGACGACGACCGGGCTTTCCGTTATGGATGTTGAAAAGGTGCCGCATGTTTACCTCTATTACAGAGGATGGATGCAGTTCTGCGGAGGCCTTGGCTTCATTTTGATCATGCTCACTTTCCGGCAGGGCAGGAAAGCGGCTGTCCTCTACAGTGCCGAAGGGCATTCGGACAGGATACGTCCGCATCTTAGGCAGACGGTGCTGATGATCGTGGGCATGTACTTTTCATTTCTAATCGCCGGAATTATCGCCTATATCATCGCAGGTATGAATCCCCTTGACAGTATCGTACATTCTATGGCGGCGCTTTCGACCGGAGGCTTCTCAAATAAGGCGGCCAGCATCGGCGCCTATAACAGTTTCCCGATTGAAATAATTACCATTCTGATTATGCTGGCCGGTTCAGTCAATTTTGCGGTCATGCTGGTGCTTGTCCGCGGAAAAGTAAAGAACTTTTTCAAGGCGACGGAGGTGCGCTTTCTTGGAGTGCTCCTTGTTATTATCGTTCCGATCATGGCGCTGATCCTCTTTTGCTGCCTTTACGGCAAACTCGGATTCAGTTTCCGGGAGAGTCTTTTTAACGCGGTTTCAGCCATTACGACCAGCGGTTTCTCTACAGTAGATTATAATACCTGGCCGCAGGCAGCTGTCGGGATCATGATTCTTTTAATGATTATCGGCGGAGGAATCGGCTCCACGGCCGGCGGCATCAAGCTTTTCCGCATTTATATTATGCTGAATACAGCCGGCGAAAGTATCCGCCGGAAGCTTTCCCCGAACAGCAGCGTCCGGATCCGCCATTATACGAATGCGCAGGGGAAAATGGCGATTGAACCGTCCCTGATCTCGGACACCTTCGCCTTCATCGGCCTGTATCTTACAATTCTGATGGCGGGGAGTATTGCTATTACAGCCCTGGAAAATTGTCCTTTCGCAAATGGTTTCTTCGAATTCGCCTCATCCCTGGGTACCGTTGGCCTGTCCATCGGCATCACGGGGCCGACAACGCGTGCGGCGACGCTGATTGTTGAAATCTGCGGAATGTTTCTCGGCAGGCTTGAAATCTTTATCGTCTTCATTGGAGTCCACTCGGCCGTTGCCTCTGTTGCCCGGCTTTTCCGGAATAAAAAGAAGCAGCCGGCGTCTGAAGGAATGTCCTAAAATATTATAATGTAAAAAGAAAAATTGGAGGCGGCATAAAAATGCCTGCCTTCATTTTTTTGTTTATAAAAGTTGAAAAAAGTTGAAAAATGTTATACAATCGGAAAATATTTTTACTTATTATAAAAGAATGTGGATTCTGCTTTTTTTTTGCTTTTTTGATATTCGTGTAATGCCATTAATAAAGAAGGAGACTGTTTGAAAGAAGTACCGATCGTCGGAAGATGCATATTATTTATATTAAAATTTTGGATCTGTTTTATGCCTGAATGGATAAGCTGGTATAAAATGAATCTCTCAAGAAGCAGCAGCTGGAACGCGGAGTCACTTTTATTAAGTGAAAAATCCCCCATAATTTATATAAAGAGATAAAAGTCAGGAATAACCAGTGATACATACTGATTGCTCCTGACTTTTTTTAGTACCTTTTCCTAGCACATTACTATGTAAAATATGCGCTATATCGCAAATTTTATGATGCAAAACACTAAAGAAATGGAGTTTACAACATTTTATACGCCGATTGCAACGTGCGACGCGCCGCAACGCGTCGATTACAACATGTAACGTGCCGATTTCAACATACCTGCGAACAAACGCCGGCTATTTGTATATAGTTTCGAAAAGTAATTTGACTATATCTTCAGGGAACTGTTCGTTATTGAGTTTTCTGCAGATATACGGTAATGGCTGCATGGCCCAGGCAAAAGAGATCATATTCAAAGGAGGGGCATTGAATAATAGAATCCTAATTTGCGATGATGATGTTCTTTGGTCGGAGCAATGTCGGGAAAAACTGAATATGCTGGCTCTTAAAAATAACCTCCATGTCGAAGTCCAGTCAGTAACCTCAGGAAATGAACTATTATTCTTTATTGATACAAAATTTGCAAGAACCGATATCATTTATATGGACGTCCATATGTCTGAGCTGGATGGCATCGAAACGGCAAGACGTCTCCGCGCCCGCGGCTTTCATATGGATATCATTTTCTGGACCAAAGATACCAGCCGGGCATTGGATGCGTTCGATGTGGAGGCACTGAACTACATAGTTAAGGGGGCTACATCAGATAGGAAATTTGAAGAAGTGTTTTTGAAAGCGGTAGCCCGGAGCGAGAAAAGAAATTCCGAATATATCATGCTTTCGTGCGCAGGTGAACATTTGCAGGTTGCCATTGACAGGATTCGGTATTTTGAAGTCAGAAACCGGATTGTTACTGTATATTATCAGAAAGACGACGGTAAGGCGGGCGAATTTGAGTTTTACTCTTCGCTTTCAAAGATTGAAGAATATCTGTACGGAAAGATGTTTGTCAGAATCCACAGCTCTTATCTTGTAGGAGAAAGGTTTATTCTGAGTAAGAGTAAGAAAGAGATCGTCCTGACAAGCGGTGAAGTTCTGCCTGTAGGACGTGCGTATGCCGGAAACTTAAAAAAATAATTCGTATTTCACCATGAGACGGCCCGATGAATATGCAGTCTATGCCAGAAGTCAGGAATTTGTTTATGGTGATCCTATGAAAAGGAAAGGGATGATGAAAGGACGGAAAGTGATTGAAACATGAGACAAAGGAAAATACTGATACTTTTTATGTTTTCTTTTTATTTGATATGCAGTTTTTCTGCGTCGGCGTATGCAGTTTTTGCAGCGGATAAAGGCAACCATACGGCTGCAGGATGTTATAGCCAAAGAATTTATGGTGTAATGACGGGTTCCCGGGAAACAGATGGTGAAAGTGCAGAAGGATGCAGGACAGGAGCTTTTGAAGCTGTAAAAGTAACGCTATGGAAACGCTTTGATTCAGAATCGGCCGATCAGCGGATGATGATGTCGCGGGATCAGCCGTTTTTTTATTTTTCAAAGACTAAAGACAGGATATGCAGCACTGCATCAGCAGCAGATGCGGCAAATGGGATGGGAAATTCCGGAAAACATTTATCAGGACGTGTATTAAGTTATGTTCGAAAGGGAAAGACATCTTCTGCGGCTGCAATGTCTGCAGCAGCGGACGCAAACATAAATACAAAAAATAGCGGTGGCAGAAATGCCATATTGGTTCAAATAGAGCTCGTCATCATATTCGCTGAGGCAGCAGCCGGCGGAGGCCTTGGACTCAGTATAAAATCAGATTTAGCGCTTCTTAAATGGTACAAAAACAGAAAGAAAGGAACATATACACAACAGTGAATAATCTTTTTCATGTCATTCTTATCCTTGCTGTCGCAGATTCAGCCGGAATAGCATTTAAATACTACCTCAGGAAAAGAGTTGCCTGTATCGACGGCTTCAACGGAATACGCAAATATTCCGATGATGCTGAAGCTGAAAATGTTATCGGGGCTTTCGGTGACGATTAAATAGAAGCCGTCATTAAAAAGGTGTTTTTGAACCGACACACAACTTTAATGCTGCGAATACTTATGGAATGTCATGCTTGCAACATTAAAATTGCAGATTACAACGTGTGACATGACGATTACAACGGAACATAAAACAAATAATTCTTATCTTGCTATATTATTCCTAAATTCAAAAAGAAGTAAATGTAAGAAATGTTTGTAGTTACGGATCTGTTAAAGATGGCAGTTTACGAAGGGTAGGAGTTAAAAATGCTGAGAAAATATATAAAACAAATGATGGCTCTTTTAATAGTGGTTGCAATGCTATCATCATCTTTTATGTTTTCTACGGTTCCCACATCAGCAGAAGGGGAGACGAAAACAACAGAGTCGGCGGAAACTGTGAAATCCACTGATGCTGCTGCAGGCGTTGCGGTATCTGATACGGCAGGCACTGCGGCTGTTGAAAGTACGCCTTCTAAAGACCCGGAATCTGCCGGATCCACTGAGACGGCTTCCGGTCAGCAGGCTTCTGTGCAGGCGTCGGATAACAGCCAGAAATCTGTCACAGATTCTGTGCCTGAAACGACAGCCTCCTCTGAGAAACAAAAAACGGAAAGCAAAGCCGATACGAATTCGAATGCCGCTGGCACTACAACAAATAGCAGTACAGCAACCAGCAGTACAAAGAACAACAGCACAGTAACCAGCAGCGCAGCAACCAGCAGTACAACAAGCAGCACTGCTTCATCGAAGGTTACTTTAAGCAATCAGACGA
>DCDB01000248.1:0-315 GCA_002316215.1 Lachnospiraceae bacterium UBA1066
AGTAGCCGCCGTAGCCGAAGGACGGATTGTTGTAGTGCGTGCCGATGCGGGGATCGAGGCAGACGCCGCGGATGATATCGCGGCTGCTTAAGCCTTTCATTTCCGCATAGGTATCGAGCTCATTGAAATAGGAGACGCGGAGCGCGAGGTAGGTGTTGGCGAAGAGCTTCACGGCCTCGGCCTCGGTGGAGCCCATGAAGAGCGTATCGATGCCGGGCTTGAGCGCGCCCTCCTGAAGCAGGGATGCAAATGTATGTGCGGCTTTGGCCATTTTCCGGCTTCCCTGATCGAACCCGACGATGATGCGGCTCGGAT
>DCDB01000248.1:499-4597 GCA_002316215.1 Lachnospiraceae bacterium UBA1066
TCCCGTCTTGTATTTTTTCCGTACGGAAGCGGTATAGCCGACCGGGATGGTGGACTTGATCACCATCACGGCCTTCGGGTTGACCTTAAGAACCAGCCCGATGACGGCCTCTACCGCCGAAGTGTCAAAATAATTCTTCTGGCTGTCGTAATTCGTCGGCGTCGCGATAATGACGAATTCGGCATTCCTATAAGCCTCCTCGCCATTGAGCGTGGCCGTCAGATCCAAATCCTTATTGGCAAGATAATCCTCAATATACTCGTCCTGGATGGGAGATTTCCGGTTATTGATCATCCCGACCTTCTCAGGAACAATATCCACCGCCGTCACATGATTGTGCTGGGACAAGAGAGTCGCAATCGAAAGGCCGACGTAGCCCGTGCCGGCGACAGCGATGCTTAAGGGGGCGTGCGGGGGAATAGGATTGCCTGTGCTGGCGGAACCTGCTGCTTTTGCGGAAATAGTTTCATTTGCAGGGGAGGCGCCTTTTGTGGAGATGATTCCGTTTGCGGGTATAGATACATTAGCCGGGGCGGAGTCTGATAAAGTTTGGACGGTGTTCGAAGCTTTGGGGACAGTCCCCACGGCTTCGCCGGAGCTTGCTGCATTTCCGGCGGTTTCGCCTGCATCGAAGGATTCCACGGAGTCTGTTCCTTTTCCAGCGATTTCGCTAGAATCTACTGCAACAAACATACTTAGCGGATCGAAGTCCAGCGCTTTTCCAAGCGCCTCCAGCTGCTCAATCGACGGAACATAATTGTTCGACTCCAGCCGGCTGATCACAGCGCGGTTAATACCGGTAAGATCAGAAAGATCCTGCTGGGAAAGACTCTTCGATTTACGGAGAGAAGCGACAGTAGAAGAAAGCAAATCGGCGGAAAAAGTTTTCATGAAAGAGCTCCTTTACATAATGAGTGTTACTAAAAACGTCAAGAAAGACGTGAATGAATAAACATATAGTAACGCGTGATGCTTAAAATGTCAACTTTAGATTAGAATAAAAAGATGCACATCTATTGGAGAGATGCTGTTCACATAATGTGATGTTATGACTGAAATGATTGGATTGATGATTACATGATTCGGTGATATTATATAAAATATATAAAATCGTGATGACGATTTTAACATATATGTGAATTAGGAATGCAATGGAAGTACAGGAAGGAAAGAATGAATTGATTGACGGCTTGAAGAGAATTTCTAAAGCTATATTCTGATTGTATCGTTGGTTAGTAATGAGAAATAAGCGTGGATTTTATTTATAATATTATGAATTTTTTGTTCTTCAAAAAACTGATTCCATTTTGGAGGGTATTTTATGTCACGGACAAAAGGCAGTACATGACAGATCCAAAGACGCTATTTATTATAGGAAACGGATTTGATTCTGTCCATCGTCTCCCGACCAAATATCGTTGCTTTAGGGATTTTATAAGATCCAAGTATAACGTTGAAGAAGAATCTGATGCGCTGGTTCCAGAGTCATTTATGCTACCGGACGGCGGAGAAGAATACGATAAGGATGATGTAGCTTCGTATATTGTCCAAGTAATTGATAATGCCAGTGGCCCCGACTGGGGAGATCTTGAAACTTGCCTCGGTGAAAAGCTATTTCAGGAATTGCAATTTGATCTAAGAGAAGTAAATTTAGATGACAAAGATAACGATATAGGAAACGACATCGATGTCAACCAACAGCTTTCGATCGGGTTGAGATACACGTTTGAAGAAATGAAACGGCTTTTTATTTCCTGGATCCGAAGGCAACTTAGATCATTAAACTATGAATCATTTCCACAGAATTCGAAGATCAAGGTGATGCTTGATGAATATCCAAACGCTGTGTTCTTGAACTTCAACTACACGTATACGCTGGAAAAGATGTATAACATTGAGGCAGAATGAGTATGCCATATCCATGGAACTGTGGATTCCACAGAAGAATATATTCTATTTGGCCATGGAGATGATTCGGATGTTGAGGACTTACTGATAAAAGAATGGGGAGCGGAAATAGAGTTAAACGCTTTAAAACGTTATCTCAAGAAAGACACAAAAGACGCTATCTTTAGAAATCATGCGTTTTTCGATAATCTTGGTTCAGCCACAGATATTTACTCTTATGGTTTTTCTTTTTCAGAAGCAGATGAAGTGTATCTTGAAGAATTACATAAACATTTAGCTCCTACTGCTGTATGGCATTTGAACCAATGGGATTCAAAGAAACGATCTCATTATCAGGCACTACTTGCAAAAAATGGATTTGTTCTTGGTGCTGACGCAAATTGGTGATTTGTGAGAGGGATAACACTCTGACAAGTTTTTAAGAATTGAAAAAAAGTCATAATATCATTCACGAATATAAAATATTTTTCATCTATTCTATCAATCAAAACAGTGAATTTACAGCCTTTATACTCAGTCATCGACTGGAATATTCTCTCAATATACTCGCAAGAAAAATTTTCTTGCATGACTTTTTTCGGAAAATAGAGTGGTTTATGAATAAAAAAAAGAAAAGAGCATAAAATATACAAGCGAGAGTGTATTTCTGTGAATGTGGGTTGGCAAAAAAGATGAGGATTAGAGTCGTATAAATTTTACTCGTGAAAAATACGAATAAGATATATATGACTTTTTTGATAAAAGTGATGATGACGGACGGAGAGTCCGGCGGAAGAGAAGCGCGCAGCAGATGCAAAACAGGTGGCGGAAGCATTTTTAAAAAGCGGAAAAACGGTAGAGGAAGCGCTGGCGCTGCTGGGGTGAACAGGAAACAGGAGTGGCGAAGATGGAAGGTCACTGCATCCTGCTCATACTAAGCAGGAAGTCGATCAAGTTTACAATCTTGATGCCATCTTCGGTAATCTTGATGTTTGAATCGAGGGTCAGAACAATCTTTTCGAAGATGACAGGTTTTCTTTGAATTAAACCACAGATACATTGCCAGAAGTTTTTTGATGTGCTATTCTAAATTCAGTGGGACGAAAGCGGGCATCTAAGGTATAGGATTTCGTTTTTGCTGGTGCTGGAAAATGTGGATGTACAAAGAATTCAGAAAGGGCAGCCGGTTTGCTGTTTCGGGTATAGAAGATGAATTTATCGAAGGAAGATCTGCTTGCTATTTCTTCATTATTTGACAAAAGATTCGACAGGATCGACAGGCAGTTTGAGAAGATCGATATGCAGTTTGCAGCAGTCAATACCCGCATGGACAAAGTGGACAGCAGAATAGACGGACTTGAAGCCAGGATGAGCGGTCTTGAAACCTGGCAGCGGAGGTTTGCCCTGGTTCAGGAGAACGAGGTTTTGCCGCAGCTCAGGAGTATACAGGAATGTTATGTGTCAACTTTCCGACGGTATAAAGATTATTCAGACAGGATGGAAGCATCTTTCGAAGACCTGACACTAGTGAAAGAAGTTGTTACCGAACATAGTGGGAAACTCAGTCAGATTCTTGCATGACTTTTTTCGGAATCAAGTTTTTTCAGGAAATTCTTTGAATGTTTTTTAAACTAAAAAAGCCTCAGAAAGCTTATAAATGGGCGTTCTTGATGTTGAGTTGACCACATTGGTGTCAGGCGCCAATGTGGTGAACTTAGTATCAACTTAAGGGGAAATTCGGGCTGGCAGAGATCTCGGTATAAGTGAAAAAGATGAGGCAGGCAGGAGATTTTTTTATAGAGGCCTGAATGCCGGAAAAAAGTGTGACCTTAATAAAGCCCTTTTAGCAGCAAGATTATGGAGTCTTAAAAAGCAGTTTTTTTGTTGTTAAAGTGCGTATGTCCAATTGCCTTGTTCCGTTTCCGCTTAAAGGAGCGGCCGGGCTGTATCTGGGAGCGGAAGCAGAAGGCAGCCTCGATGAGTTCATTTATCACCGATATGTCGGCCATCCCGAACAGGATCTTCGGGAGCGACTTCTTCATCTGGCCGATGATAAAGGTCAGGGTATACCATGAAGGAGTGACTGGAGAAAGACCGGTAACGATAAGTCTTAAGTGAACTATTTGAATTAAACCACAGATGCATTGCCGGAAGACCTTTTGTGTGTTATTCTAAATTCAGTAGTACATAGTGGGCATCGGGGTATAGGAT
>DCDB01000041.1 GCA_002316215.1 Lachnospiraceae bacterium UBA1066
TTGTTTTATCTTGTTTTATTGTTTTATCTTGTTTTATTGTTTTATCTTGTTTTGATGTATCATTTTGGCTGCTTCATTACTTTCAGCAGCAGAGGCATATCACTTAATCTGAAAAACTGAGTCGCGAACCGGCGTGCAAACTCACGGCTTGGCTTTGCGCTCTCTACGGTCTTCGCACGTATTTCCGGGGTCATGGCTGAATTCATTTTCAGGAAATACGCCATCGTTTCGCTTTGCCTCACACGGCCTTTCGGATTGCATGACTCAAGAGGTGTACAGGCTGCGCCTCCCTCCGCACATTTCTTCATAAGGACCGGCAGCCTTAAAAGGAACGAAGAATAGTCTTTCGAATCGGACCAGGTATTTTCTGCCAGAGCGTAGATTCTGGGAAAGATATGTTTTTCCAGCTCCTCCTCCGTTTCGATATGTTCTGACCAGAGACAGGCTTCCATCCCCATGAACGAGTCGCTGCTTCTAAAGTCTTTCTTCCCGATCTTCGGGCAGGAGCCATAAATCTTTTTCAGCGGAATCATGCTGTGCGGATAATCAAGATAGAGTTCAAACATATCCGAATAAATGAACTTTCCTTTGACAGAAAAATCCTTCAGCTGTTTTGCCCGTTGAATATTCCAGTACTGGACCGCCATCCCTTCCGGCCGTAAATCAGAAATCAGGGTATCGTCCCAGCATACGGGCGTCTTACCGTATTTCTTCAGGATTCCGGCAACGCGATTTGAGAAATACCCCTGCAGATCATCCGCCGTCAGGTGACGTTCATTTTCCATCCTTTTACGGCAGTCCGGACATTCCTCCCATTCATTCTTCGGTGCTTCATCTCCGCCGATATGGAAACGCCCTGAGGGAAAAAGCCCGCACACCTCCTTAAGAAGCATGTCAAGAAAAGTAAATGCGTCCTCTTTTCCCGCGCACAGGATCGTACGGTAAATGCCCCCGCATTCCGCAAGCTGCACTTTTTCCTGACGGCAGCCATATTCCGGATAAGCGGCAAGGATGCCCGATGTATGTCCCGGAAGATCAATTTCGGGAATGATCTCCATTCCGCGCCTGCGTGCATATTCCACGATCTGACGGATCTCATTCTGTGTATAGTAGCTGCCGCTGGTCTCATGGAGAAGCAGAAACTGCCTGGATTCGATTCTCCACCCCTGGTCATCTGAAAGATGCCAGTGAAGGACATTGATCTTGGCCAGAGTGCAGTATTCGATGATTTTTTTCACTTCCCCGGCGGAAAAGAAATGCCTTGCGCAGTCCAGCATCAGGCCGCGATGTCCATGTGCCGGAGCATCCTCAATCCGGCAGACAGGAATTTGTCCTTCCTGATCCTTCAGAAGATAGAGTGTGGTGAGCCCCCAGATGGCACCGCGCTCACAGGAGGCGGATACCTCCACCCCTTTCTCCTCCACGGTTATCCGGTACCCCTCTTCCGGAAGCTCATTTTCCCGAACGAGCCTTACGGAATCGAAGCTCATAGCAGGATTAGTGCCCGTCCTTTCACAATAAGCATCGGCACACCATGGCGCGAATTCTCCTGTCTCAATCCCTTTGGGAAACGGACGATTCGCTCCTCCGTCCGTCATCCTGCCTCTAAACGCAGGAACAACCTTGTTCATAAGATATTCCTCACTTTTTCTCACATGACAGCGGCTGGCTTTTTTTCAACTCAGATTGCATCACTGTTTCCGATTTTTTACACCATGTCCCAGATACTTCTATCAAGCTTTTTAGTAAGTTCTAACCTTTTATGTTCCGTCCTTAATCTGATCCTCATTAACAGAAAAACTGTACAGGCGTCTCCGGAACATCTTTGTTCGTAAAATTGTACAGGCATCTTCGGATCATCTTTAATGGTAAAATTGTTCGGACATCTCCGGAACATCTTTGTTAGTGAAATCATACCGTTATCTCTAAAGCATCGTTATCAAATCACTGTTGATATTGTCAATTTTTAGGCCTGTTATTTTTAAATGACAGATTATTATTAATTTTGTCATATTATTTATAGCAAATATTTTCGGATACTGCTATTCTTTATCTTAGGCAAGCATGAATATGCAAAGGAGATCCCAGTCATGTCTGAAAACGCGGAACGCAACTTAAGGCTATTTCAGGAACTGCTCACCTGCGCGCACAATGTCTATTTCTGGACATATGACTCCCATCTGGCAAATACCTATACAAATTGCCCGGACGCCGCAATCCTCAATTCTTTCTTTCTTGGAAATATAGAGCAGACGCGCCTTCTTCTGCCCCTTGGCGGAATGAACCGTCCGGCGGTGCTTGAAGATTCCCTGGATCTTTTATGGATAGCCGATTATGAAAAGGATACCGTCGGCAATCTTTTGTATATCCATGTCATCGGTCCGGTCTTCATCGAAGATTTTTCTGAAAAAGCCTTGGAAAATGTACTGCACAGCATGAAGATTCCCGCATCAAGATGGCAGCCGATCCTCCGGGTACTGGAAGCGCTGCCCGTAATCCCTGTCACACGTTTCTATGAATACGGTGTTATGCTTCATTATTGCATCTGCGGAGAAAAGATAGCCTTCAGTGACCTGCAGTATCCCGAATCCCACAATCGTACAAAGAGTGAATGCGCCTCGCAGTCCGGATCGCACGGAACCTGGGCTATGGAGCAGGAACTCCTGCGTCTGATAGAGGAAGGAAATCCGGATTATCGGAAGAAGTCCGGAAGGCTGGTTACCGGCGGAAATGTCGCAAATCTCGGGAGAGGCGATTCCATCCGTCAGGTCAAGAACATCACAATCGTCTTCACCGCTTTATGCACGCGTGCTGCCATCCGGGGCGGACTGTCTCCTGAAGTAGCCTACACCCTGAGCGATAAATATATCATCGGGATCGAATCCTGCTCCACCCTGTCCGAAGCAGCTGAAATAAACGATGCAATGCAGGAGGATTTTGTCAACCGCGTACATCAATGCAAACTGGAACAGTATTCTGTGCCGATCCAGAATTGCTGCAATTACATTCAGCTCCATTTAGGCGACAGGAATTCCATACCGGACCTGGCTAAACAGGCCGGTTACTCCGAAAACTATCTTTCCCGGAAGTTCCGTAAGGAAATGGGGATCACTCTCACAGAATATGTCACCCGGCAGCGGATCGAGGCCGCTAAGGAAATGCTGATTTCCGGCACGGAAGAAATACAGGATATCTGCACCAGGCTCGGCTTCGGCTCGCAGAGCTATTTCGGAGAGGTCTTCCGGAAATATACGAAGATGTCTCCCAGTGAATACCGTGCAAAATGGAGCGAAAACCGGAAGCCTCGTTAAAAGATCCTATGTTGAAAGTATTGAAGTTCATTTTCCAGAATCTCCGTACGTATTTGCAGCTTGGCAGGTACGAATCACAATCCTGCTGTTTCCGGGTTTTCTCTTGCGCGGATTTCCTCATGGATACCGGGCAGCTTCTTTTCCAGGTCAAAGAAGAAAAAGATAACAGTGATAATCAGCATGCCAATAGCCGGAATGCCGAAGGTTGCCAGAGTGCAGAAAGTCTGGACGGACGCCGACTGTGCTGCCCAGCTGCCGTCAGCGGCGGGAGCCACATAACCGGTCTGTGACAGTCCCATATTGAGAAGACCGATCCCGAGACCAGCCGTAACCGTAATGATAATGCTGTAGACCGATGAAGAAAAACCATCGCACCGGTGTCCGCTCTGCCATTCCACATGATCCAGTGCATCCGCAAGAACCGAAAGGGTAACATAGGTGATTGGAAGAGCACCGATAGACCGTATTGTCAGCGCGATGAGCGCAATCGGCAGATTGTGTGCATAAATGACACCAACCGTTCCGCCTATGACAGCAATAATGCCGCAGACCACATAGAGTTTCTGCTTACCGAGTTTTTTGACCAGCGGCCAGATCAGCAGTACGCCGGGACCCAGCAGAGCTTGTCCGATAATGTTCAAAAGGGAAAGCGTATGGCCGTCATTATACGTGCCTACAACCCAGTTCGCATAATAAAGCATGGCATTGACGCTGATATTATTGCAGAGCCAGTAGACAAACATAACGGTCATCACCATGACCCAGTATTTGCTGGAAAGGCATCCCTTTACCTGATCACGGATTGATATTTCCTGGCTGGCTTTTTCATTAGCCGTCTGAATCTCTTCCGTGACGCGTTCTTTAATGAAGAAGTATTGCAATAGTGTCCCAAGCTCAGCCAGCAATGCCGTGACGGACATCACCATAATCCAGCGGCTCTGGTTTACGCCGATATAGGGAAGGATAAAGGACGGAAATACGACCGCCAGGATCAGGCCTGCCACCATGTTGACGCCCATCGACTGTGCAATCGCCAGAGTATCACGTTTCTTGTTGTCACGTGTGGAAAGCGGCAGCGTAATCACATTGCTCAGATTGTACATAGTATAAGCAATACAGAAAAACAGGTTGTAGCTGCAGGTTACCCATATGGCCGTCACGGTCATATTCGATGTTGGTACCGTAAAAAGCAGGATGGCGGAAATCGTCATCAGCGGTCCTGAGAGAAGGATCCATGGTCTTGCTTTTCCCTGGCGGCTCTTCGTGTTATCCACGATGTGTCCCATGATGACATTTGTAATCGCATCCAGGATCTTGGAAAGGATGGGCACCAGCGTAAGAAAAAGACCGGCCGCAAGACTGTTCAAATGAAGGACATCGGTATAAAAACTGTTCAGATAGCTTCCGCCGACAGCCGCATAGACCGTGGCTACCAGCGCCGGTCCCATGAAGAAACCAATCCAGCGCTCCTTATTTCCAATCTCATCACTCTTAATTCTGGAATCAAAAAACGATTTATCTAGCTTCGGAAACCTCCACGTCTTCATTTTGCTTCCTCCCTGCAATCCGGAATTGCTTCTATTGACGTCGCCTATTTTCCCTGTCTGAACCTTCCTTCTGTACAGAACAAGACCAGCCTTGATTCAAGTTACATTCCTGCATCATCTTTACTTTTGTTTTAGATTGGAAACAATCAATTGAACAGCAATAAATCTTTACTTCTTGATTAAAATATAGCAAAAGGAATCAGCAGGGTGATATTGCCATGCTGTCTTAACTATTAATATTCTGTCATTTTTTGCATACTGCGCAGATATTTCATAAATAAGTTTCTATTTTTATTGTGACAAGATACGTGCCATGTTATTTAGCTCTCTATCTATGCAATAAATGTTTACATTACATCTAAAGGACATCACGTATTTGTTTAATTTTCACAGCTACACCGACCAATAAAAAAAAGACCTCCGGATTTGTTCCGAAAGCCTGCTATAACGATCTTTGCCATTCTCATTTTACTTATTCTACAGCTTCTTCTGCAAACTTTTTCATATCCCGTATCGCACCTGCTATAGTCATACAACATAATTCTTTCCCGTTGCCTGCTGCACCCGATCCAATTTACCATCAGGGAATAAATGAATATGACCTCCGCCCGGACTGTTTTTAACGCAGGCGTCCACATAATAATGTCTTGATTTCCGGATATAAAAGCATTATACTGATTAAGTATTTTGTTAATTAAGCATTTAATTAACTATTGGAGGCAAATACATCCATGGACTATGTTAAAATCGTTCATCTGATCACAAACGAGGCAAGGTTCCGCTTACTGCAGCTGCTGCTGAAGCACCATTACTGTGTCAAGGCACTTTCAAAAATTCTCAATATCAGCGAACCAGCCGTCTCGCAGCAGATCCGGATACTGAAACAGTACGATCTGATAGAGGGTGTAAAGATCGGATACCAGATGCATTACCGCGTTAACCGGGATCTGATCACAAAAGCTTTGGATAGCATTTCAATGCAGATTGCCATGCATCCGGCAGTACCGGATCTTGTATGCGATTCGGATTGCACCTGTGAGTTTGAAGCCGAATGCAGGAAACGGGATGCAAAGCTTCTGGAGAAGCAGAAAAATGACAGATGATTACCTGACCAGAAAAAAACCTTTCAACGCCCTGATGGTTTTTTCTCTGCCGATCATCATCGGGAACCTGTTCCAGCAGACCTATACCATGGCCGATTCCGCAATTGCAGGCCGCTTTGTCGGGGAACGCGCACTGGCGGCAATCGGAGCCTCCTACTCTCTCACTAATATTTTCATCTGCATCGCCATCGGGGGCAGTATCGGGGCTTCCGTTATTATCAGCCGGTATTTCGGCGCGAAAAATTACAGGAAAATGAAAGCAGCGATCTACACTGCCCTGCTTTCATTTCTCCTGATCAGCATCCTGCTCGGCGCTGTCGGTCTCGCATTCGGGCGCAGCATCATGACCGCCCTGAATACGCCGGAGGACACGCTGGACATGGCAACGGAATACCTGAATATCTATTTCATCGGCCTGCCCTTTCTCTTCATGTACAACGTGCTGTCATCCATATTCAACGCACTCGGGAAATCAAGGATACCCCTTGCCTTTCTGATTTTTTCGTCGCTCTTCAACATTCTTCTGGACTGGATTTCGGTAACGTCATTTCATATGGGCATTGCAGGAGTAGCATGGGCGACGCTGATTGCGCAGGGCATTTCAGCCCTTTTGTCCTTCCTTGTCCTAACCTCCTATCTCAAAAAGACTGACTCCGGAAGTCATGCTGCCTTTGCAAAAGAGGAACTTTTGCCCATGCTGAGAATTGCCCTCCCGTCGATTCTGCAGCAATCCACCGTTTCCATTGGCATGATGCTGGTGCAGTCTGTCGTAAACAGTTTCGGATCAGAAGTCCTGGCCGGCTTCTCTGCCGCCATGAGGATCGAATCCATGTGCGTTGTCCCGATGGCCGGCATCGGCAATGCCATATCTTCCTTTACCGCACAGAATATCGGTGCGGACAGGAAAGATCGCGTCGCCGAAGGTTATTTTGCAGCAAATTGTATGGTGACCGGATGCGCCGTCCTTATCTGCATAGTTCTTGAACTCTTTCACGGACCAATCATTGAGATATTCCTCGGCCGGAACGGCACGGCCGCCGCACTTGCAACCGGGAACAGCTATCTGGCCTTTATGGGCTGGTTTTTCTGTCTGATCGGCTTCAAGATGGCGGTCGACGGACTGCTCCGCGGTGCAGGTGACATGAAAATGTTCACGATTGCAAACCTTGTGAACCTGACGATCCGGGTAAGTGTTGCCATGGCCTTCGCACCGCGGTTCGGGATAGCCGTCGTCTGGTATGCAGTGCCGATCGGGTGGTCTGCAAACTGGCTGATTTCCTATGCCCGGTACAGGACAGGGAAATGGAGGCGGCTCTGAAACACGTTAAATCATTAAAGATGGCGCCGCATACACATGGGCGGATAATCCCGATAAAGCCTGCGGCGGTTAACCGGCTAAAAGTACAATGACCAATGCAATCGCTGCCGGAGCCGCCTGTTTCAGCAGGATCCCCTTTGTTACCGTAACAGCTCCATAGATGCCTGCGATGACCATGCAGGCAAGAAAGAAAACTGCTGTTGAAACAGCCTGCTCGCGGTTTCCCATGAAGACGGACCAGATCATGCCGGCTCCGAGAAATCCGTTATACAGTCCCTGATTGGCCGCCATGGACACCGTCTTATGAAAATATCCGGGTTCAGGCTCAGGGAAGAATCGGGCTCCGCTCTTCTCCCATGAGAACATCTCCATTCCCATAATAAAAAAACACATCAGGCCGACCAGCGTTACGATGATTCTGGCAAATACAGACATATTTCCTTCCCCCCTTCAAATAATCTTCATTTTACAGGCGCATGATTTCTTCTTTTTCCAGATGCTCGATGCCTTCCGGCGTATGTGTAGACAAATAGACTGTCGGATTTAGCTGTATGAACTCACGTACCTTCTCTTCGCTTTTTCTGGCCTCATCCTTATCCTCAAACACGACGGAAAGCTCGTTTCTCCTCAGTGCCTCGTCTGTATAGGAAATGTCTCCATGGAACATCCAGAATTTCCCGTCATATTCCAAAACCGCAATCGAATTTCCTTTCGTGTGCCCCGGTGCCGGCAGCATGACCAGCGAATCCGCGATTTTCTGGCTCTTATCGAAGTTGTGGTACGAACCATCCGTATAATCTACACGAACAATATTGTCGCCTTTAAGACCCAGGGCATCCGCATCTGTCCGGGAAATAAAGATCTTCGCATTCGGAAACATTCTGAGTTCTCCCGTATGATCCGGATGTTTATGCGTCACCACGATTTTTGCGATATCCTGCGGTTTATATCCTGCCGCTTCCAGAGCCTCCGGGAATGTCTGGATCTTCTCCCCGACATAAAGCTTTGCATCCGGCTCTTTCTTAAAATCCGGCGTTTCCTTTGGAAGTCCGGTATCGATCAGGATGACCTCTTTCCCTGTATCAATCAGATAGTTCTGCAGACTGGAAGGATACCTTTTGTCCATATCGATCTTTTCCGGTGCCAGCGATCCTCCCATGGCGAATGCTTCCTGCATTTCCCCGTTCTTATAATATTTCAGTGCGATGATCTTCATTTTCCGTCCTCCTATTTAATTTATATAAATTTAATTGTGCTAAATCTTTATGCTGTGACTGTACTCTATTTATGTATGGATGTCAATAGTTTTTCTAAATTTAATTGTGCAATCTACAATTATCTGCTATACTGCTTTTATAAACGTGACGTTTTTCCTTGTCTGTCATTGTACAAAGTACGGGGGTATTAAAATGAAATGTGATACCGACAGCCTGAAACTCGATAACCAGCTCTGCTTCCCGATCTACGCCTGCTCGCATGAGATCATAAAAAAATACAAGCCATTTCTTGATAAAATCGGCCTGACCTATACGCAGTACATCACCATGATGGTACTGTGGGACAGACAGGAAATCAGCGCACGGGACTTAGGTATCATGCTCCATCTGGATTCCGGCACCCTGACTCCTCTTCTTAAGCGGATGCAGGGAATGGGGCTGATCACACGCACGCGCTGCGATACGGATGAACGCATCCTCAATGTAAAGATCACGCCTTCCGGAAATGCGCTGAAAGAAAAGGCAGCCTCTATTCCAAAGCAGATCCGTTCCTGCGTCGATCTGACAGAAGAAGAAAGCAGGACCCTTTACAGGATCCTGTATAAGATTCTTGAGACAATCTCATGACAGTGCATGCCGCTTCCGGAGGAGTTCGTCAGCCCATTTCCAACCCGGATCTTTTGATTAGTCATAATGCCTCATTTTGGACAATACAGCGCAAATAAAAATCGTTACCGCCATATCCGGCAATGTACTGCCGATGAGCAGATTTGCTCCCATCAGAAAACGGTAAAGAATGAAACCTACAGCCCAGACAATCAGGTTCGGCACATTAAAAGCACTTTTGCTGCTATCCTGTTTAAGCAGGAAGAAGTCCGCAACCTGTATGGCAATCATCGGTGCAAATACGGAACCGATCAGATAAAGGAAATCCACAATATTATCCATTGGATAAATAACGGCACAGATGATTCCGAAGACCGTCGCCCCGACGGCGACCCATTTTCCATTTATCTTCGGGAAGACCGTTTCACTGGAAATCCCGGCAGAGTACGCATCCAGAAATGTCGTTGTTACCGTGGAAAGGATAATGATCAGGAGGCCCGCAATGCCAAGTCCCGCCTTGACCATAATCTGAGCGATATCGCTTTCTCCGGTATAGATAGCCGCGCCCATTCCGATCACGTACATCCAGCAGCTGACCAATCCGTAGACGACGGTACTGACAGCAGTCGCCCGCATGGGTTTATCCGCTTTCCGTGTATAATCGCTGATCAGCGGCAGCCAGGACAGCGGCATGGCAACAGAAAGTTCCACTGCAGCCCCAAAGGAAATACTGTCACTGATTGTCCCGACGGGTGAGCCATGTCCGAAAATCACTTTGCACAAAATCAGTGTAAGGACGAATAAAGCAGTCATCGCAACGATATTGATCTTTCCGAGATTTGTGACGCCTACCAGGATCCAGACGATGATCAATCCGCCGATAACCAGACACCAAACCCATGCGCCGGCAGGACAGGCCCCGTTTGCCGCAAGCGCACTGTCATAAATCATGATAGCCGTCCATCCGGCCAGCTGAAGGATATTCAGGATTGCGAACAGCAGGCTTCCCTTCTGTCCGAAGCTTAGTTTGACGGTCTCCATGGAACTTTTCCGGGTCTTTCCCCCGATCAATCCTGCAAGAAAAAACATGGTGCAGCCGATCACATGTCCCAGCAGGATGGCAAGCAGCCCTGTTCCGAAACCCAGCGGTGCAAAATAGGTGCCGGTCAGAATTTCCGCGATGGATACTCCGGCGCCAAACCAGATCAGCCCGTTCTCAAAAGCCGATGTATATTTTTCTTTCATCCCAGTACACCGCCTTTTGAAAACTCACCCTGCAGATCAAAGGCATGATTCATGGGACCGCTGCCATGACCCAGATCCAGCATGGCTGAAAGTGCGCCGGAAATGTAATCCTTGGCCCGTCTTACCGAAGTGAACAGATCAAACCCTTTCGCCAGATTCGAAGCAATTGCGCTGGAAAGCGTGCACCCTGTCCCATGGGTGTTCGGATTATTGATGCGTTTTCCCGTCAGCCACTGATACTGTCCCCCGGAAAATAAAAGGTCATTGGCGTCATTCAAGTGATGACCGCCCTTGCACAGAACCGCCGTGCCATATGTTTTACCGATTTTTTCGGCAGCTTTTATCATATCTTCCGGATTGCGGATCTGCATTTCCGCCAGCACTTCAGATTCCGGAATATTCGGCGTAATGATATCTGCCATCGGAAGCAGCTCTTTCTTCAAAACGGCAATAGCATCCTTACTAATCAGTTTCGCACCGCTGGTTGCAACCATAACGGGATCGACCACAATATTCTTCGCGGAATAATTCTTCAGCCGTTCTGCAATGACCCGGATCAGGCCGCCTGAAGATACCATCCCTATCTTTACCGCATCCGGACGGATATCCTTAAAAATGTCATCAATCTGTTCTGCTAAAAAGCCAGGGGTTACTTCCATAATCCCTGTCACGCCGGTCGTGTTCTGCGCTGTGAGTGCTGTAATGGCACTCATAGCATAAACACCATTCATCGTCATCGTCTTGATATCCGCTTGAATGCCGGCGCCTCCGCTGGAATCACTTCCCGCGATTGTCAATGCTGTTCTCATGTTGTTTCCTCCCTTTTTCTCTCGCATGATTTTATAAAGCGGCAGAAGGTGGTGCCCCCGGTCTGTCGCTGAAAGCCCCGGATCAGAGTCCCGATGCAAATTCCCAAAAGCTCTCAGGATCCGAATAATCCTTCAGATAATAATCTGCTGTTTCCTTTATAATTTTCTGATTTTCTTCATATCGGTCATAAACCGCCGCCACAAAAAATCCATCCCCTTTCGCCGTCATGACAGCATGCAATGCATCCTCAAAGATCCACGTATCCTGCTTTTCCGTATTGAGAAAATTCATCGCCTTCCTGAAGATCAGGGGATTGTCCTTTCCGGAACCTACGGAAGAACAGGTAAGTATTTCCGAAAAATACTTCTCCATATGGCAACGGACAAGTGCTGCTTCTACCAGATACCGGTCTGTCGCTGTGGCAAGACACATCCTGACTCCGTGATCCGTAAGCAGCTGCAGAAAACTTTCCGCATCCCTTTTCGGCTGTACTTCGTTTCGATAAAAATGTTCGATCCTGCGGTTTACACCGTTCACGATCTCATCCTGCGGCAGTGTGACTCCATATTCATCCCGGAAATAGCATGCCGCCTGAGTGAGGCTCATCGGCTTCAGGACTTCGTTAATATCCGGCCGCGGCACATACCCGATGGAACACAAATATTCTTCCCCAATGGTATCCCAGATAAACATAGAATCAAAGAGTGTGCCGTCAAAGTCAAACACAGCGCCCTTCAGCATTTTTCCAGCATTTCTCTTGTCAGGCTCTTCAGCTCTGCTGTTGCCTTCCGGATGTCCTTTTCAGCGAAAATTGCGCTGATGACCGCAATGCCGCAGATTCCGCTGCCCGAAAGCTGCATAACGTTTTCCTTACTGATTCCTCCGATGGCGATCACCGGAATATGCACCGCTTCGCAGATTTTCTTCAATGTATCCCGGCTTACGTCTTCGGCGTCCGATTTGGAACCTGTAGGAAATACCGCCCCTACTCCGAGATAGTCTGCCCCACATTTTTCGGCAAGCACAGCCTGTTTTACATTTTCTGCCGACACACCGAGGATCTTATTTTTTCCGATCAGTTCCCGGACATTGCCGGCTTCCATATCGCTCTGTCCGACATGAACCCCGTCTGCATCCGCCTGAAGAGCGATTTCCACATTGTCATCGATGACAAACGGTACCTGGTAACGTCTGCAGAGCTCTTTGATTTCAATGGCTTCCTTCAAAAAATCTTTCGGGTTCATTTCTTTTTCACGCAGCTGTACAAATGCAGCTCCGCCCAGGATGGCCTGTTCTACCTGATCATACAAAGATGCGCCGTTCAGCCAGCGTCGGTCCGTAACCGCATATAAAAGCAGATCCTTCTTATCGAATTTCATAATTTGCTCCTTCTTTCAGTACCTTTTCATTCATATGACAGATCGCATCGATGATGCGGTTGCGGTAGGTGGAATTTCCATCTTCCTCTTTCATATGTGAATATCCGATCTCACCTGCCAGCCCCATAGCACAGACGGATGCGGCGGCTGCGTCCAGCTTGTTTTCAGGATTCGCTGCAATAAAAGCCGTCATCATTCCCGACAGCTGACATCCGGTTCCCGTAATCCGTCCCATTTCCGGCCTGCCGTTCCTTATGACATAGCACCTTTGTTCATCTGCAACCAGATCGATGGCACCGGTAATCGCAATGATACATTTTTTATCTTTTGACAGATCCTTTGCAAATGCAACCATTCCCTCCAGGTTCTCCTGCGTCACGGCATCCGCCGCATCCGCGTCTACGCCCCTGGTTGTCCCACTGCCCTTTGCCAGCGTCTTGATCTCGGAAATATTTCCGCGGATGACATCGAACCGGATTTCTTCTGTCAGCTTCTGAGCTGTTTCCGTACGCAGACGGCTTGCGCCTGCTCCCACCGGATCCAGAAGAACAGCATGGCCCAGCTCATTTGCCCTGTGTCCGGCAAGGAACATCGCCTCGATACTTCTTTTATTCAAAGTCCCGATATTAATATTAAGCCCGCCGCAGATGGACGTGATATCCACGACATCCTCCGGTTCATCCGACATGATCGGGCTGGCACCGCAGGCCAGCAGAATATTGGCGACATCATTTACCGTTACATAATTCGTGATGTTGTGAACCAGCGGTGCTTTCTCTCTGACAACCGTAAAGCTTTCTTCAAACATAAGTCCTCCTCCTGAAATAAAAAATTTCATAAAAAAACGAGCATACCAATGACGGCACACTCGTTTATAATTACATTGCGATATCCCTACGTTGGCATTATCCAAATCAGGTCTGTGGGTCGAAGGAAATACCTTCCTCTCAGTCTGTTATCCAAACTCCCCATGCATTCAGTTTTATATATCATATCACTTTTCTCAATAACTGCAACAAATATGTCACTTATTGTTCTCGTATATCATACGATTATTTCTTGCAATTTTTAGACTCACTATAAATTTTATGTCGGCACGAATCAATCTTTATCCAGCATTTTGCCATCTGATCGGCATCTCCGTCAGCAGCTAGCTTCTCCACAGGATAAAGCTTTTTACGATCTTTTTGATCTGCTGCAACTGAGGAGCAAACACGGCTTTTGGAAAATCACCTTCTCCGTCTGACGAAGGGATTACTGCATTTGACCATGAACTGTCATCAAATTGTACCTTTCTTCTCATCTAAAAAAGGATTTGCTGGCATATTCGTAATCCAGTAATTGTTCAGCATCTTATATTCCTACATTTCCGCTGCTCATTCCTGCAGCATTCCCGGACAACGGAAGCCATTCCAGGATATTCTTAATGTATCTGTTCCAGAAATCCCAGTCGTGCGCACCCGGACCTTCTTCATATGTGACCGGAATTTCATTTTTTCGAAAAAATTCAGCAAGCATGCGATTCTCATTCAAGAGGGTATCCTGTTCTCCGCAGCACATGTATATCTTCGGAAATTCTATCTTATCCCGGCGCATTCTATCCGTAAGAAAATAAAGGTCTTTATCGCTTTCTTTAACACCTGCGAGATTTCCGAAAACGCTTTCAGCAAAATCTCTCCCTTCAATAAAAATTGGAGTCTCATTTGATCTCTTGTCTAGATTCCGGGTAATAAGTGCTGCAGAAAGAGCTCCGATGCAGCCAAATGTTTCATGATATTTCAGGCCATTCCTGAGCGCCCCGTATCCTCCCATGGAGAGACCTGCTATAAAAGTATCTTCCCGCTTTTCAGACAGACGAAACATTTTTCTCGTCAGTTCTACCAGTTCTTTTCCTATGAATTCCCCATAATAATTATGGGCTTTCTCCTGATCCACATAGAACATATTCTCTCCGGAAGGCATGACGACCGCCAGATCTCTTTCTTCTGCCCAGCGCTGGATATTCGTTCCGCTGACCCAGTCCATGCGGCTTCCGAATACCCCATGGAGAAGGTAAAGCGTTTTGAAGTCCCCGCATGTATGCTTCGGCATTCCGGGAAAAGTTATTTTATCTGCCGGCAGAATCACATTAACCGGCACTGTTCTCATAAGTGATTCAGACATTAAGTCCATTTGAATAAGAGCCATTTCTCTATTCTCCTCATTCTCAGGCTTTACCTGTTTTCCTCTCTGTACTGCTGGGGTGTAATCCCCGTTTTCTTCTTAAAAATCCGAATAAAGTAAGAGGAATAAGAAAAGCCGGATTTTTCTGATATTTCAACCATGTTCATATCTGTCTCCCGAAGCAGCTTTTCGGCAAGATTAATTCTTTTTTTAGTAATATAATCGCTGAGTGAACTACCTGTTTCTTTTTTGAAGAGCTTTGTCAGATAATCGGGGCTCATATAAACCCGGGCTGCAAGTTCATCTCTGGAGACGTCAACGGACAGATTATCCATAATGATCTGCTTGACCTTTTCGACAGGAGATTCCGTTTTTGCAGAATCTGTGTAATTATCCCAGATATTCTCCAGATCTTTCGTCTTTCTTCCTTTTTCCACAATTTTCAGAGCCTTTTTGATAATATCCTCTAGTTCGTCATAGGGAATCGGTTTTATGACATAATCAAGTGCACCAAGCTGAATTGCTTTCTGACAGTAATTAAAATCAACATGGCAGGTATAAAAAATGCACTGCACATCTGGATATTTTTCTTTTACACATTTAATGAGTTCCATTCCGCTGCCTCCCGGCATTTCGATATCGCAGATCATTAAATCGATATGAGACCGGCAGAGTGTATCCAGAGCCTCCCGCATGCTGCCTGCCTTATACAAGCGCTCAATACCGAGGAGTCTCCAATCCACTCCATTTTCCAGACCTTTTATCGCAAGCGGTTCATCATCTACCAGGAGAATCTGATAATGGCTCATCTGTGCCTTCCTCCCATCTAAGCGGAACAATGATGACGGTTTCTGCACCGCCGTTATTTCTCAATACCATTGTTGCTTTGCTGCCAAACACCAGACGAATTCTCTGCATAACATTATTTATCCCTATCTGATTCCCCTTGTTATCAGGAGACCATCCGTCTGCCTGCATATGTTCGAGTACTGCACTGCTATATCCCGGTCCGTTATCCCGGATTTCAAGCTTCACAGACAGGTCTTCTCCAATTTCGAGTAGAGTTCCCCTGACTGTAATTTTATTCTGTTTTCCCTCACTTACCGCGTATTTTACGCTGTTCTCAACAAATGTCTGAATAATAAACGGGGGAATCACAGCATCTTCAGCTTCTGTACTGATCTTTGCTGTAAAGAGGATCTTTCCGGGAAAACGTATCTGCTGGATACTGATATAGTTTTCGACATGTTCTATTTCCTGCTGTACCGTAACCATGGCATCCGGCTTTCGGAAAGTATATCTCGAATATTGAACCAGAGCCATCGTCAACTTCTGAATCATCTCATAATCCTGTACTTGTGCCAGCGAATAGATGATATTCAGGGCATTCAAATAGAAATGCGGATTTACCTGAAGCTGCAGATACTGAAGAAACGCTTTCTGAGCGGCAATTTTCTTTTCATAATTCTCAATTTTTAAGTCTTTGATTTCTGAAACCATTTCATTAAAGTTATGTATCATGCTGTCATATTCCAGTATCTGGCTTTCCTCATTTACCACTAGATTCCAGTCTCCGCTCCCTACTTTCTTCATACTTTGTTCCATCTTGCGGATCGGGCGATAAAGTGATTTCCGGATGGCCAGTGTCAGGCCCGCCAGCAGAAGCAGAATGGCGGCAATAAAAGCAAAAATCAGCCGCTCCATCCTTGCCGTCTGTCTGTAAACCGTATCTGCACCTGTAAAGGTTCCAATATAGAAATCACTGTCTCCTGAAAGATATCCAAGCTGCAAATATGGATTCCCGTCAATCAGCACAATTTTTCCGGATTTTGAGAGATCTACTGCTGTTTCTTCCGGAAGAGTGGAATAAATAATATTTCCCTTCGTATCACTTATATAGGAATAGCCTTTTCCTTTATCGATCACTTCTTCCAGGGGCTCTAAAATCGTAGCTCCGGTAAGGCACATTCCAATATAGCTGTTCCGGGTTCTAAAAAAGCGCATCACATATCCCTGCGTTCCGGTATTGATCAGGAAATAGCTCTTTCCCTGTCCTGAAGGTACCTCAAGGACATTATCAATGTAATCTGTGACTCTTTGCTGAAGAATATCCTTTTCATTGATATCTCCTCCTGATGCAGAAACCCTGATGAATTTTCTGTCGGGACTTCCAGGACTGTAAAAAAACAAAAACCGAAGTGACGTATTCCACCCCGCAATCTTTACCAGTGACCGTGATATAGACTGTTCCGCCATAAACCTTTTTGATTCGTCTGTTCCTGTCTCAATATACGTTATCTCTTCCGAATTGCTGAATGCCTGATACAAATAATTTTCCAGTGATGCCAGCGATGCATTAATACTGTCTACATTCAGCTTAAGAATTGCCTCCTGATTCTCGGTCTCCTGATTTCTAAGGCTGTTTGTACTCAAACTGTAAAAAATAAGCAGCACGGCAGCACACAGTCCCAGAAGGATAATAAAAAATGTATTTATCCAAAACAGAAGAGACTTTTTATGGCGAATCAGGTTTTTCATTCGGCCCCCCTTCCGGTGATACTTCAAGCAGACGCTTTAATGAGAGCATCCGCTTACACCATTTGTTTATTATATCATATATTATTTAACCCTTAACTGCACCTATTGTCATTCCCTTAACAAAGAATTTCTGGAAAAAAGGATAAATGCAGAGAATCGGAACCGCGCCTAGAACTGCAACCGCCATACGGACCGCTGTCGTCGGAACAGCAGATGTTCCAACATTTCCGATGGATGCTGCCTGTTTCAGATACTGGGCATTTGTCAGCATTCGGTTCAGAAGCCCCTGTATACTGTTCAGATTCGGATCCGTAATGTAATATAGATTATTATTCCAATCATTCCAGTATCCGATTCCGGCCATAAGTCCGATTGTCGCGACAATCGGAAGACTCATCGGCATAACGATTTTAAAAAGGATATACACTTCTCCCGCTCCATCCATTCTCGCGCTTTCCAAAACCTCCTTCGGAATGTTAGCCTGAAAATAACTGCGCATCATCATGATCGTAAATCCGTTTGTAAGCAGTGATGGGAACAAAAGAGCTGCAAATGTGTTTTTAATATGGAAAATCTGCGTCCACATCATATATGTCGGTACCAGACCGCCGGCAAACAGCATAGTGAAAAAGACGATAAAATTGAAAACGTTTCTGCCCGGCATCTCCTTTACAGAAAGCGGGTATGCTATCAGCGTCGTAATCAGCAGATTCATGGCAGTTCCCACTACCGTAAGGATGATGGTTACTCCATAAGCCCGAATCACGCTTCCACCCGTCAGGAGATATTCATAGGCAACAGTTGAAAATTCTTTTGGCCAGAAGAAGTACCCGCCGGCAATCAGACTGCTCTCGGATGAAAAAGAAGCCGATATAAGAAGAACAAAGGGGGCAAGACAAAGTACGCAAAGGATAACCATTACAGTATGGATTAAAATATTATAACCTTTTCTGTTCTCTACCATTTTCTCTCCTCAGAACATTGCGTTCTCTTTACTCAGTTTCCGAACAATTGCATTCGTCCCGAGTACGAGCACAAACCCGACCATTGACTGATAAAAGCCTGCAGCTGCGCTCATTCCTATATTCCCGTTTTTCATAAGTCCGTAAAAGACATATGTGTCAATTGTCTGCGTAACATTAAATAGAGCACCTGACTGCATCGGAACCTGATAAAATAAGCCGAAGTCCGAATAAAACATCTTTCCGATAGCCAGTATGGTCATAGTAATGATTGTCGGTTTAAGACAGGGAAGCGTAATCTTCGAAAATCTCTGCCAGCGGGTTGCACCATCAAGAGCCGCAGCCTCATAATATCCCGGATCAATGCCTCCCAGATTGGCAAGATACAGAATGCAGCTGTACCCTATGCCTTTCCAAAGATTAATAAAAACCAGAATGAATGGCCAGTATTTCGTTTCCGAATAAAAAGCGATACTTCCAAGTCCCAGAGGCTTCAGAATATAGTTATTGACAAAACCGGTATCCGAAGCCAGAAAAGCGTTCACAAGATAAGCCACAACAACCATGGAAATCATATAGGGAAGGAGTATGATTGTCTGGTATGTTTTTTTAGCTCTTTTCGAAACAATATCATTCAGGAAAACAGCGACCATGATAGAGCATACTGTGCCCAGCAGAATGAAAACCAGATTGTAAAGGATTGTATTTCTGGTAATCACCCATGCATCTTTTGTTGTAAAGAGATATTCAAAATTCTGTAAGCCTACCCACGGGCTGTTATAAATCCCGTCTCTTACGTTATATTTCTTGAATGCCAGTACCAGACCTGACATAGGCATGTAATTATTAATGAAAAGATATACAAGGGCCGGCAGCATCATAAGATAAAATGGTAAATATCTGCGTATTTTCTTTACATTACTTTTTGTTTTCACGGCTGGCCTCATTTCTGTGCCGCAAGCCATGCATCCAACTGAGTCTGTTTCTCAGCAATAATCTTATCTATTCCGGCATCTTTCAGAGCCTGCTGGAATTCCGGAAGTACAGTGTCTATATCCACAGCCCCAACCTCGAGCCCGTATGCATACTGTTTTACGACATTACTGCAGGCAGTCGTTTCATTCACGACATTTGTCTTGTCAAATGTAAAGCCTAACGCTTTTGATTTCGTCGCATTCTTGTTGAAATCAGACATCTTTGTTCCGAGATCCGGTTCACTGCCTTCCCATTCACCGCCGATATAAGAATTCGGCCAGATCCATGTCATCTGCGGATGGTATGTACAGCTGGAAGCATCCTGTCCATCTGCATAATCATATGTTCCGGAATCGGTAACTTTATAATTTGTTCCCTCGATGCCATAGTTCAGAAGATCCATAATTTTTGAATTAGAGTACATCAGATTCAGGAATTTCATAGCCGCTTCCGGTTCTGCGGAACTTGCAGGAATAGACCACATAAGAGCCGTTATATTTCCTGTAGTCGAAATTGCATCTGTTAGTGGAATTGTAGCCATCGGATAACCTGTATTGACCGTATATTCTGCTTCTGTTCCGGGATTTCCTGTTGTAATCGTCGAGAATGCTTTTCCGGCACCAATCAAATCACCGGCAGCTTCTGTTGAAGTTGCTGTATCCTGCGCTGTATATCCTTTCTCAAACCACTCCCGCATCGTATGCAGAATATTTGCATATTCATCAGATTCATAAAGATTTGTGACAGTCGTGTCGTTCCCATAATTCATAAGGACACCAAGACCATCTCCAAGGGTATCCCAGTCGAAAGTATCAAATTGATTGAGCGAGCTTCCGCTGTTAGACACAAAACCGGCCATTTCCGGATATTTCTCCTTTACCGCAGCCATAATCGGCTCCCAATCCGCCAGAGTTTTTACATTGCTCACATCAATTCCCAGCTCTTTAACAATATCAGAGCGATAAGTAATGTTCTTAGTTGCCGCAAAATCCTTCTGACTGGAAATCCCATAAAGGTGATCTCCTACATAACCCGCCTTCAAAAAGCTTTCATCATAATACTTTGCGATGTCCTGCCCATATTTTGCATACAAATCATCCAGTTCCATGAAGGCCCCTTGTTCTGCTCCTGTCGCCACCCCGCCCATATTTGGCATGAGATCAACTGATTCACTTCCGCTTAAAAGCAGATTATACTGTTCAAACCACTGTCCTATATCAAGAACTGTCCATTTTACTTTAACTCCGATTGCCGGCTCGCTGATTGCATTAATGGCGTCCTCAACCGCAGCGTAGTCGGTCGTTGTGCCTATTCCCATCGTGTACATACTGATTGTCTTAACTTCTCCGCTGTCAGATAAAGTGCTTTGAGAAGCTGAAGCTGCAGAGCCTGTATCTGATGCTGTACCGGCCGCAGATCCGCAGCCCGTAAGCATTCCGGCAGCCATTACCGTGCTAAGCAGAATACTTATGATTCCTTTTTTCATTTGTACCTTCCTCCTTAATTATTGATACGTTATTGTTTTCAACTGTTATGGCTATTATAGAAAAACAGGTATTTTCCATCCATAATTTTTCCGTTCCGGAATTATACTTTTCCGTCATTCCTGCATCCTGCTTCATATCAACATGGAAGCTTATTCGAAATCTTCAGTCCTCCATTCATCTTTCCATTCAATAAACGCATGATTTCCGTTAAACTGAAGCGGGAGCCACACATAATCCGATTTTGAAGAATTAATAAACATCTCCCTGGCATCTTCAGGATTGAAAGCTATTGCACTTTCCGGATTGAAAATTTGCCGGAATCTTTTTTCCGTCTGCCTATATGCCTCTCCTGTATAAAAATCCGTTCCTTCCCTTTCTGGAAGATCCGGAAACCACCGGTCTGCCAAAGCAATGTAAAGGTCTTTTTTCCCGGGATACCTGAAAACCGAAGATATCTGGCTGTTATAAGAGGTCAGGGAATGATCATATGGGTGTGTATTTCCCTGTATTTCATATGGTCCGTGCCACAACTTCGATACAGCAGTTATAGACGGATTCGGATGATATCCTGTGGTTCCGGAAGTAATAAGATAATGAAGCCCTTTTCTGTAAAAGTGCGCCGGAGCTTCTCTCGTAAGAGGTGGTCCGCTGTTTGGAAAATGTTCGCTATAGTAGCCGGTATCTCTTGTATAGCTGCTGTTTAAGTCTGCACAGTATAAAGACGTATGCGGTCGTTCGCTGAACAGATATGCCTTTTTGTCCTCTTCTGAAACTGCGATATCAAAATCGCCGACCGCCATGCCGCAGGGGTTTACGCAGGGGCTGACCATTTCATATGGTCCCAGAATATCCTGTGCCTTTAGGACAGCAAAACACGGCGGTTCCCCCATAATCTTCAGCCATGCCACATATTGATGTTCCTTTTCATTATATACTATATGGGGTCTGTCCATCATTCTCTCCGGGTGAAGGGGTGAGCTTCGGTCTTCGAGCTCCGGAGGGATAATAATCCCTTCAGATTTCCAATTATAGAGATCCGTAGATGAATAGCATCTCACTCCCCAGTGCCATATTTTATCATCACCTGTTGTTTTTTCTTTATTTTCGCCATACCAGTAGAATGTTTTACCAACCTGAATCAGACTTCCGCCATGCGCCTGAATTCTGTTTCCATCCGTATCCAGCCAGGTCTTTCCAGGTTTAATAGATGTATTCATATAAATTCCTTCCTGTGCTTCAATCGCACAACTCTATTTCCAGCATTTCTCCTTTCGAACTGTCCGGTCCGATAAATATCTGGAACATTCCCGTTTCAACAGTATATGTACAATCCTGCCGATAAAAGCCAAGTTCTGATGCATGCAGTGCGAAGCTGCAAATTTTTTCTTCTCCGGGTTCAAGTTTGATTTTACAGAATCTTTTCAGCTCCCGAACCGGTCTTGCACAGCTTGCGGTCACATCCCGGATATACATTTGAACTATCTCTTCCCCAGCATACAATCCTGTGTTTCTGACACATATTTCACAGTTCAAAGTATCGCCGAGTTCAAGTTTTTTCTTGCTGACCCGCATACCGGAATAAGCAAAGGCTGTATAGCTAAGTCCATAACCGAAAGGATACAACGGTTCCACCGGGGCATCCTGGTATTTCGAGGTAAACTTGAATTTTCCTCCCGGTTTTCCTGTATTCGGATGATTATAATACATAGGTTCCTGTGCAGCTTCATTTGCAAAAGTAACCGTAAGCTTTCCGGAAGGATTGCATTTTCCAAAAAGAAGATCCGCCATAGCATTCCCGCTTTCACAGCCCATATGCCATGTTTCAAGAATGGCCCCGATTCCCGGATTATTCTGCAGTTTTCCGATTGTCAGCGGACGGCCGCTGACCAAAACTGCGATACAGGGAACAGAAAGTGCGGCAAGCTGCAGCATTGCTTTCTCCTGTGCTCCCGGAAGGTTCAGATTTACTTTTGATGCAGCTTCACCGCTCATAAAAGCGCTTTCTCCGACAACCGCTATGACCAAATCGCTTTTTTCTGCTTTTTTGATCATTTCTTCAAACCCGGATTCAGAATCAGAGGTATCAAAACCCCGGCAGAATTCCACGGTTACTCCAGAAGGCGCATTATTTCTGATTCCATCGGTTACTGTGACTACGCTTTCTTTATCCCCCGTAAAAGCCCACGGACCAAGGAGCGCAGCCCTGTCTTCTGCAAGTCCTCCTGTCACTAATATATGCTTCACACTATCCCGAATCGGCAGTACTCCATCATTTTTCAAAAGGACTGCCGATTTTTCAGCAACTTCTCTTGCAGCAATGCGATGTTTCCTGCACAGAACAGTATCTGAAATCTTTCCCGGATCATATCGATAAGGTTCATCCATGATTCCGAAGAAAAATTTCGCATACAGCACTCTTCTTACAGCTTCATTAATGCTGCTGACAGAAACTTCTCCCTTGTCGACAAGGTCCGGAAGAAACCTGCTGTAATCAAGAGATGACATATCTATATCGTTGCCTGCCTGCAGAGACATCTTTGCCGCATCTCTTTCATCGGAAGCAACACCATGGGCAACGCATTGTTTTACTGCTTCCGCATCGCTTACAACGAATCCCTGAAAATGAAGTTCACCTCGTAAAAGATCTGTCAGCAGTGAATGGCTGCAGGTACATGGCACTCCGTTCAAATCGTGAAAGGCACTCATTACCGAGCCTACCCCAGCATCAACTGCTGCACGAAAAGGAGGAAGATAGGTTTCATACAAAGTGCGTTCCGACACATCGACCGTATTGTAATCCTGTCCTCCGCTGACAGCTCCATACGCAAGAAAGTGTTTTGCCGTACATAATAACCGCCCATATGCGTCATTTTCCTGAAACGCGTTTACAACTGTTTTTGCAATCCGGCTGGCAAGATAAGGATCTTCTCCAGGGCTTTCGACAATTCTTCCCCACCTTGCATCTCTTGCTATATCGAGCATGGGGCCGAAGACCCAGTTTACACCGCAGACTTTCGCTTCTTTTTTTGCAATTTTAATCATTCTCCTGTAATTATCCATATCCCAGCTGCAGGACATAGCAAGCGGAGTAGGAAAAATTGTCCGGTAGCCGCGAATAACGTCAACGCCTATAAAAAGCGGTATTTTCAAACGGCTTTTCATTGCAGCCTGCTGTACCTGAAAAATCTTCTCATCATCATAGAGATTCACAAAGCTTCCAATCCCGCCATTTTCTATTTGCTCCGTTTTTAAATCTTCCCTGCACAATTCCATTCGTTTTGAAAATTCTTCCTGAGATATTCGCCCTTCCATCATGTCACTTACCCATCCGTCAATGTCTGCTTCAATCCCAGGCAATGCAGACACCATCGTTGTTCCTGTCTGATTCAATTGGCCAATCTTTTCTGCAAGTGTCATTATTGAAAGTAAATATTCCACTTTTTCTGATATATTCTTAGCTTCCATACTGTCCTCCTGGTTCATGTACAATAGTATAAAAAAGATGCCCTGAGGCATCCATAATAAAACAGTTCATAAATTGCACTTTTCCGTTATTTTCCTGCCAAAACCGGTGTCAAATGTGCCCATATACGAACTTTTTTCGAAAAAACCTTTCTTTCTCATTCATTTCCGATAAACAAAGTCCCAACGCTCTTTCCCTCCGCAATGCGGTACAGTCCCTCTGGTTTTTTCCCGTTGGTGATTGTCGTATTGATTCCCTGCGCCGTGGCAAGAGCGGCCGCCTGCAGTTTTGTTCTCATACCGCCCGTGCCTCTGCGGGAACCGGCTCCGCCTGCAAATGCGTACACACTTTCATCGATCCTGTCGATGCGTTCAATCAAACGGGCATCCGGATGCAGTCTCGGATCCGTTTCATACAGACCGTTGATATCTGACAGGATCACAAGATTCCCTGCCCTGCACAGAACGGCAACAACAGCGGAGAGCATATCGTTATCCCCAAACAGCCGCTCCTCTGATTCGATCTCTGTATAGCTCACGGAATCATTCTCGTTGACGATGGGGATAATGCCCATTTCAAGAAGCGCATCGAAGGTATTCGTCAGATTTTCTTTCTTTTCCTCCTGCCGGATGTCATCGGCATTGAGCAGGATCTGCCCGATGGTTTTATCATAGTCACCGAAAAATTTATCATATAGGAACATCATGCTGCACTGACCCACAGCAGCTGCCGCCTGCTTCTGTTTCATGCCGGATGGACGGGTTTTCAGACCCAGCTTGTTTGAGCCCACCGCAATGGCACCGGAAGACACCAGGATAACCTCATAGCCCATATTCTGGATATCAGACAATACACAGGCAAGACGGTCGAAACTGCGCAGATCGCTTCTGCCCAGTTCGTTCGTAAGAGTGGAGGTGCCGACTTTGACGACGATCCGATTCTGGTAAAGTCCCATGTCACACCTCCGCGATCCGTACCGCATGATGTGTAAACGGCAGGAATGTATGGATGATGTC
>DCDB01000172.1 GCA_002316215.1 Lachnospiraceae bacterium UBA1066
GGCAGGAAGCTGTTATACCGGACCATCCCCTGTACACACAGGCGTGTCGGAAACGGGAAAGGATGAGTTTGTACGGATGCCGCCGGAACTTCTTAAAGCGGCCTGTACGATGTCACATAAGCTGGGGCTTAAGGCAGCGGTTCGTGTTATGACGAAGGAAGATACAGAAAATGCCCTGCAGGCAGGTGCGGATCTCATTGAAAATGTCCCGGAGCTCGATGACGGGCTGATCGGGTGCTTCAAGGAAAACGGTACGGCTCTGTCATTTTCATTTTCTGCGCTTCTTGCGTTTTTTAAGCTTCCGCAGAATATTACAGGACTTGCGGACAGCTGCCGGGAGAAAATAAAGAACCAGATCGAAGGAATGTCCCGTGCGGTCGGCAGCGCTATGGAAAATGGAATCCCGGTAGGAATTTCCGGGGACTCAGGCCGTCCGTATGCTGCGCATTATGGCTTTTTTCGCGAACTCTGCAATTTTTCACAGCTGTGCGGAGCGCGCAATGAAGATGTTCTTTACGCGGCGACTGCCGGAAATGCGAAAATCCTGGGGATAGATGCGGAAACGGGGAAAGTGGAATGCGGAAAATGCGCCGATCTCATTGTCACCAATGGCAATCCTGTGGATGACCTGAAAGCTCTGCGCCAGGTCACTATGGTGATGGCGGCCGGGAATCTCATCCGGACGCCTCATGTCCGCCATCTGGATGATCTGGACGATGCGCTGGATGAATACCTCTGAAACCGCCAGCGATTAAATTTGAGCAGAGGAGGCGAAAATTTTAGTTGCAAGGCGGCCTGTGACGGCATATCATGAGTGAAAAGCCGGAAAAGCTTTTAATAATCCGGGTTTTGAGAAGGCGGGCATTTTTCCGAAACTGTTCTCGAAAGGATGGACGTTGATTTCATTTACATGGGCGTCTCTGACGGTTGATTTTGTCGTTATATTAATTCTTATACTCCGGTCGGGCGTTGCTTTTAAGCGTAAGGAAAACAGGCAGTTTATAATATTTCCCTTCATTTTGATTATCGTCGGAATATCCTATGGGATGACTTCCAATCCGATACCTGCCTACATCCCCCAAAGCGCCGGCTATCTTTTTTTTGTCAGGCTTATAGGTACAATTGTAAAGCTGTTTCTGGCCTACTATGTTGTTACTTATATGGCCTCTTTTGTGCATGACAGCCACATGAGGCTGATTCATGCACTGCTTGACCCGGCCATGGCGGCTGCTGTCATCGAAATTCTCATCAATCCTTTCCGCCATATTATTTTTTATTATGATTCCGGTCTTTCTTTCCATCCGGGGCCCCTTGATTTTACCTTTTACATCATAGCGGTCTACTTTTACTGTATCGGCGGTGCCGTGCTGATTATCAACCGCAAAAAAATGTCGAAGGAGACTGCGGCGGCAATTCTGACGCTTGTAGCCCTTTCCATGACAGGCATGCTTGTCCAGACGGAATTCCCCGTGAAGAATTTTGACCTTTTCATCCACAGCATCTGCTGCATTCTGATGCTTTATACGCTTCTTGATTCTGGTGACCTTGTTCTTGCCCTTACTAAGAAAAATGAAGAAATCAATCAGCTGACGCAGCAGACGATTTATGCACTGACCGGAGCGATTGAGGCCAAGGATCCTTATACGAGCGGACACTCCGGCCGTGTAGCGGACTACTGTGAAATGATAGCTGCCCATTTGGGGATGGATGAGACAGAAAGAAAGAATATTTATTACGCCGCTTTGATGCACGATGTCGGAAAGGTGGGAATTCCCGAAAGGATTATCGAAAAGCCGACGCATCTTACGACGGAGGAATACGAGACCATTAAACAGCATACAATCATCGGAGCATCCATCACAAAACCGATTACGGCACTGCCGATGATCGAGCAGGGAGCGCACTGGCATCACGAACATTTCGACGGAAGCGGGTATCCCGATGGAATTAAAGGCGAGAATATTCCGCTGGTTTCCCGTATCATCGGAGTCGCGGACGCCTATGACGCCATGACGACCGACCGGCCCTACCGCAAGGCCCAGACGGAAGACTATGCGGAAGAAGAAATAAGAAAAGGCCTGGGGACGCAGTTCGATCCGGAAATAGGAAAGATCATGCTGGAAATCCTGGAGAACAAAGAGGCAGCCGGATAAGGAATAAGGCAAAGAAATGCTAAAAGAAGAGAAATACAAAATGCAGGATAATCCAAATGCGGGATAACTCAAATGCAGGATAATCCAGATGCAGAGTAATAAAACGCGGGAAAGCAAAAAAACGGTAAAAATATTTTCTTCGGGATCTGGCTTAACCTCAGAAAATATTTTTGCCGCTTTTTCTGGTGCTCCCTTTATCCTTTGCGGAAACGGGAGAGGAAGTCCTGCGTTTCTTTTTTCTGCGGATGCCCGAAGATTTCCCCGGGCGTTCCGTGTTCGCAGATGACGCCGGAATTCATATAAACAACGTGATTCGAGACATCGCGGGCGAAGGCCATTTCATGTGTGACGACGATCATGGTCGTACCCTCGTGTGCCAGCTTGTCCATAACATCCAGGACTTCTCCGACCATTTCAGGATCCAGTGCGGAGGTGGGCTCGTCGAAAAGCAGGACTTCCGGTTCCATGGCAAGAGCGCGTGCAATGGCGACGCGCTGCTTCTGACCGCCGGAAAGCTGTCTGGGAAGTGCCTTGATATACTCGGACATGCCGACCTTATCCAGATACTTCATAGCATTGCGGTGGGCGTCGGCAGGGCTGCGCTTAAGGACTTTAATCTGTCCGATCATGCAATTCTTAAGGACAGTCATATTGCTGAAAAGATTGAAGGACTGGAACACCATGCCGACCTTTGAACGGTATACAGAGGGCTTGATGCCCCGTCCGGTTACATCCTGGCCGTGGAAGATAATACTTCCTGAAGTCGGGATTTCCAGAAGGTTGATGCAGCGGAGCAGAGTTGACTTTCCCGAACCGGAAGCACCGATCACGGTTGTGACATCGCCTTTATTTACCGTAAAATCAATATCTTTAAGCACTTCATGGTTCCCGAAGTTTTTTGAGAGGTGCTTAATCTCAAGAATTGTCTCGCTCATTTTAAGCCCTCCTCATCTTTATTCGGATTTTTCGGTTTATCTTTTAGTGTATAATTGCCGGCAGTCGGCGTAAGAGCATCCTTCTGGACGAGCTCATAATTCGATTTGCCCTCAATTTTCTTTTCAAGCAGACGGAGCAGGAAGGAAGCGACGAGCGTCAGGGTCAGATAACCGACCATTTCGATGGTTGCAGACGGAAAATAAAGATAGGTCGCACCGGCAACACCCTTATGGACGGCAAAGAAATCCGAGAATCCGATGATGAACATAACGGAAGTATCCTTGACATTAATGATGTAGTTATTGCCGATCTGCGGAATGATATTCCGGAAAGCCTGAGGCAGGATGACATTGATCATTGTCTGCCAGTGCGTCATGCCGATGGCCATGGCGCCTTCATTCTGTCCTGGATCGACGGAAATAATGCCGCCTCTCACGGATTCCGCCATGTACGCGCCGGTATTGACGGAGACGACGGTAATTGCAACGGCCCACAGGTTCGTGAACTTAAAAGCATTTGAAGTAAAATAAGGCAGGCCGTAGAAAATGAATACCGCCTGCAGGATCATAGGCGTTCCGCGGAAGACTTCGACGTAGATGCGGATGATGACGCGCAAGAGACCGAGAAAGAACTTTTTAACCGCATTATCGGTTTTGGCGCACGGGATCGTGGTAAGTATGCCGCATAAAAAACCGATCAGGCAGCCGATAAAAGTGGCGATGATGGCAAGGCCGAGTGTACGGCCGATACCGCCCAGGTAAACGCTTCCGTATTTTGCCCAGAGGGCAACCATATCGCTTCCAAGCTTTGAAAAAACGTTCATAAAGTTCAGCCAGCTTTCTTTAAAAAGAATTCTTCATGAAACTGCAATCTGTTCAAATATTGAAGGAATGCGGATATTCCTTAAAAAGGAACTGTCCGCATCCCGTTTAAATTATAATGGTTTCGTTCAGGAAGTCGGAGCAATCTTGGTTGCTTCTGTCATCAGGTTGTTGAAATCGTCTTTTGTCATTTTACCGAGGACGGCATTGATCTTATCCTTCAGTTCCGTGTTGCCCTTGCGGACGGAGATACCGATGTTGATTTCTTCGTCGGAAACTTTGAAGTTGTCGCTGCCGGAGGAGAAATCCAGGATCTTGAGATCCGGGTAAGCAACAAGAGCGCCCTCAGCCGTCGGCATATCACAGCAGACGTAATCGACCTGGCCTGTTTCAACGGCCATTAGCATAGCAGGAGCGGATTCGGCAGCGGTCTGGATTTTGGCGTCTTTGATCTGCGGAAGGCAGTTGTCATACCAGATCGTGCTGATCTGAGAAGTGCAGGTGCCGCCGGCAAGATCGGTGATACCCTTTGCGGAAGCGTATTTGCTGTCGGATTTTGTCAGGCAGACGATGGAAGCGTAGAAATAAGGCCCGGCGAAATCAACATTTTCTGCGCGTTCCGCGGTCATGGACTGACCTGCAATGGCAGCATCGATTGTGCCGGACTGTACGGCGGGGACAAGAGAATCGAAGTCGAGCTGCTTGACTTCCAGTTTCCAGCCATAGGCATCACAGATTTTTTTGGCAATCATGATATCATAGCCGTTTGCATACTGGTCGGAATCGGCGATCTGGACAGAGTCATTGGCATCGGTCGGCTGCGCCCAGTTGTAGGGAGCGTATCCGCATTCATTGGCGATCGTAAAGACGCCATCCTCCACACCGGAACCTCCGGCAGAAGATGAAGCTGCTGATCCTGTATCGCTCTTTCCGGAAGCGGATGAAGTTACGGCTGTTGAAGCCGTAGCGGAAGATCCGCCGCAGGCAGCAAGTGAGACGGCCATGGCGCATGCCAGCATACAGGAAATGAGTTGCTTTTTCATAATTCTCCTCCTTGCACCGTTTTTCGGTGCTATGAAAAATAATAACTAAGGCAGCGGAAAGCTGCATAGGCTTCTGCCGCCTGAACAGCTGTAAACCAAATAAGAAAACAATAAAAAAACCGCCTGCAAAGCGGTTCACAGGGCTTCGGCCTCTCTGCCGGGATGAGCCCTTTGATAGCGCTTCACATGGATCCCATGTGACAGTCTTACGGGTATTCCCCGAAAGCCCAGCATTTCCGGATACTCAGGCGAACCGGTATGCTTCGGCGAAGTCCCCTTTCCCCTGCAGTGCCTGCCCCTTCTTCACGGTAATAATGGAATTCGCGCCTCTATCTTCTTCTATTTAATTTTGTATATCCTAACATATAGAAAGAGTAAATGTCAACCTCACATCTTGTTCAGACTGTGTAAATTGCTCCTTCCTCATATTTTTGCGCGTCCAAGGTCAAAAAGTTTTTCCTGCAGGCAGGAAACTTTTTGAACTTTTGACGCTTGCATCATATATAATAGGTTTATGAGAAAAACAACCGGAAAGCTGATTATCGGACTCGTAGCCATTTTAATTCTGACGATATGCGGATGGTTTTATTACAGCGGCGTTATGGAACGGTCTGCAGTCAGCTCAGATATAAACCCAATTTCATATGAAGCGCATTATGCTATGATTACGGCGGACGAAAATTCGCCTCTTTGGAATGCCGTATACCAAAGCGCGGCCAAGGAAGCGAAAGCGGACGGAGCGTACCTTGAATATATGAAGAATGACAGCATGTCGGATTACACCATGATTGATTTCATGAAAATGGCCATCAACGCAAAAGTCGCCGGGATCCTGGTGCAGGGAAACGGCAGCGATGCCTTAAAGGCGCAGATTGCAGATGCAAAGTCAGCGGGCATCCCGGTTGTTACGATGATGCAGGACAGTACGGATTCGGAGAGGGTATCTTTTGTCGGCGTCAACGATTACGAACTCGGGAAGACCTATGGGCAGGAAGTTTTAAAGCACGTTACGGATAATACAAAAAATATCCTTGTGCTTCTTGACAAGGAGAAGAACCAAGAAGAAACTTCTCTTATGTATACGCAGATGAAGGACGTTATTATCCGGGGCGTAGGCGATCCGCCGATTTATTCCGTCAGCTCGCAGCTCGTAAGTTCCGAGAACACCTTTGATTCTGAAGAGTCCATCCGTACGATTCTTTTATCGGATAACCGTCCGGACATCCTTGTCTGTTTAAATGAGACCAATACGGAGTCTGCCTATCAGGCCCTGATTGATTATAATATGGTCGGCAAGGTCCAGCTTGTCGGTTATTATCAGTCGAATATCATTTTTTCGGGAATTGAAAACGGCATTATTTCTTTTACGGTTTCAGTTTCTGCGGATGAACTGGGAAAACAGGCTGCCGATGCAATCAATGAATATAAGACGATGGGCTATGTTTCCAACTATATTTCCGTTCAGCTCGAGGTCATTGATTCGGGAAATGTGGGAACATACAAGACAGAGCCTTCGGACAGCGGAGGTGACAGCAGTGTACAGTAAAAAAAGTACTGCAAAACGGGATACTGTCTGCTGGAAAGACTCTATAACCACCAGGCTGC
The DNA here is from genome assembly GCA_002316215.1 of Lachnospiraceae bacterium UBA1066. GTDB lineage: Bacteria > Bacillota > Clostridia > Lachnospirales > Lachnospiraceae > Chordicoccus. Next base: position 6,559 of record DCDB01000172.1, read on the forward strand.
TTCTGGCTTTCGGCGCGACGGCTTTTATTTTCCTCGTGGTCAATATCCTGATGTTTATCCAGATCAATAATACGATCGGCAGAATTGATTCTGTCTATTCAAGCAACGTTTCCCTGAATCAGCTTTCTGCAGCGCTGGGGAATGTTCAGGACAATATGCTGAGTTACTTAAATACGCGCGGCTCCGATGCCCTGAATGAATATTACAGAAGCGACCAGGAATATACGGATCTTATTTCCAGGCTGAACCAGAAAACGACGGACAGTGAGCGGGATCTTTTGGAAGAAAATATCTACAATATGTCGAATACTTATCTTGACCGGACGCGGTCGACCATCCAGGCAAAACGCGGCCGCCTGATCGAGACCTATAAGATGACCTACGCCGAAACGGCGGAGATGTACGGCTATATCAATACGGATATTACAAAGCTGAATAATCTTTTGTTTAAGAAAAATGCAGACAGTTATCAGGCGCTGCAGCAGACACTTCGCTATATGGAACTTTTTTCGCTGGGAGTTCTTACGGCTGTCGCGGTTGTGATGATGTTCATTTTGATCCTGCTTATCCGCAGCATAACAAGGCCGCTGGCCCACCTTGCAGGTACGGCGAACAAAGTCTCGCGCGGCAATTTCGATGTAACGCTTACAGAGCCTGCCGTTCAGGATGAGGTCGGCGTCGTGCAGGGGGCCTTTAACGGGATGGTACGTTCCGTGAACCGCTACATCGATGAGCAGAAAGAGACGATGGAAGAGAAGCTGCGGATGAATGAACGTGAATTGATGATGGAAGCGCATCTTAAGGATGCACAGCTGAAATATCTGCAGGCCCAGATCAATCCTCATTTCCTGTTCAATTCTTTGAATGCCGGAGCGCAGCTGGCGCTCATGGAGGATGCGGAAAAGACGAATGTCTTTATGGAAAAAATGGCGGATTTCTTCCGCTATAATGTCCGCAAGATGTCGGAGGATACGACGCTCGGCGAGGAAATCGAGGCGGTTGACAATTATATTTATATCCTGAATGTGCGGTTTGCCGGTGATATCCACTATACGAAAACCATTGAAGACGGCATCAGCGGGTTCGCAACACCGTGCATGGTCCTGCAGCCGGTCGTCGAAAATGCGATTAATCACGGACTGCGTGATGTCGAAGGAGAATGGAAGATTTCGCTCGGCGCCGGGAAGACCGGTGACGGCATTCTGATTACGGTAAAAGATAACGGCATCGGCATGACAAAAGAGCAGATCAGGTCCGTGCTGAACGGTGAAAAAGTACCGGATAAGAAAAATCCGAACTCCACGGGCACGGGACTTGACAATGTTATCAAACGACTGGAGCTGTATTATAATAAGGATAATCTTCTGACAATAAAAAGCGAAGGAAAAGATAAAGGCACTACGGTGGAAATGAATCTGCCGGACCAAAAGTAAAAAGGAGATTTTAAATGTTTCGTATTCTGCTTGCTGATGACGAAGGCATCATGCTGGAGTCGCTTAAGACAATCATTCTTTCAAATTTTGCGGATAAATGTACGGTTGCGACGGCGAAAACCGGGCGTGCCGTTATAGAACAGGCCGGCGAATTCCGTCCGGACATTGTGTTTATGGATATCCAGATGCCCGGTATCAACGGAATCGATGCCATTAAGGAAATCCGTAAATTCAATAATTCTGCTATTTTTATTGTCGTAACGGCATATGATAAATTCGGCTATGCTCAGCAGGCCCTTTCTTTGGGGGTGCTGGATTATCTGACAAAGCCGGTCAGCAAGAAGACCATTCTCGATGTGCTGATCCGGGCGATGGAAAAGGTGGATGCCGAAAAGAAAAAACGTTCTGAAGATTTGAAAATCAAGGAAAAGTTTGATACGGTCATCCCGATGGTGGAGTCCGGCCTCGTGAACACGCTTCTTTTTCAGGATGCGGAAGCGGCGTCGGCAAAGGAATACAAGTCGCTTCTTGAGATCTCCGAGGATAACGGCTATGTCGTCATTGTTCAGTTCGGGGTGCCCGGAAAAAACGGCGAGCTCGAGAATGCAGTCGGTATGTCCGTAAAAGCCCAGGGCTTTTACACGCGTTTCCGCGAAATCGTTAAAGGCTACTTCGACTGCATTGTCGGCCCGATCATGGGTAATAAGATTGTTCTTCTGGTTCCGTGCGCTGAAAAGGGTTTCTCTTATGAGGAGCGCGCACAGACCGTGGAACGCACGCGTAATATGATGCATAAACTGGACGCCGATATAGATGTGCAGTTCCGCGCCGGCATCGGGGACATCAAACCGTTCCTTGAATTGCGCAATTCTTATGAGGAAGCGCTGCAGTCACTGACAGGCAACCTGCGTGTCGCCCAGTTCCGGGACGTTCCCAACAAGCCCTTTTATGAGGAGAATTATCCGGACGAAACAGAAAGGGAAATTTTCCACTGCCTTGAGAAGGCGGATATGGAAGGCATGAAAAATGCCGCCAATTCTTTTTTCGACTGGATGGTCACAAACTACAGGGATCATTTTGAAGATGTCCGGCTGAAATGCCTGGAATTCGTTCTTTATGCGGAACGCATCATGTTTACGACCGGGGTAAAGCAGTATTCGTTTCTGTACCGCAGCCAGTACAGAAAGGAGATTGATGAAGCGAAGGATTATGATACGCTGCACGGCTGGTTTATCCGGAAACTTGAACAGTGCTGTACAAATATTGCGGCAAAGCCTAAGGCGATGACGGATTCCGCAGTCATGAAGGCAAAGACTTATATCGACGGAAATTACGGAAGAGATCTGTCGCTTGATGAGGTATCCAAAGCGGTTGACATAAGCCCGTATTATTTCAGCAAGCTTTTTAAGGAGGAAACCGGAGAGAACTTTATTGAATACCTGACGAAGGTCCGCATATCGCGGGCAAAAGAGCTTCTTACCGATCCGAACGTCAGCATCAAGGAGGTGTGCGCTTCGAGCGGGTACTCTGATCCGAATTATTTTTCAAGGATTTTCAAGAAGTATGAAGGCGTCACGCCTTCCGAATACAGGGAGAAAATATCATGAAAAGGTTTAGTGCGCTGCTGCTGGCATTCATTATATGCCTCGGTATGCTTGCAGGCTGCGGACAGCAGGCTGTAAATGACAGTACAGATACGGCATCGGCTCCGAAGAAGAATCTCCAGATCGGCTTTACCTTTGACACCTTTGTCATTGAGCGGTGGCTGCGCGACCGGGACGTATTTGTGGCAACGGCCGCCAGGCTGGGAGCAGATGTTAACGTACAGACGGCAAATGGGGATGCCCAGGAGCAGATCAACCAGATTGAGTATTTTATTAAGAAGAAAGTCGATGTCATCGTCATTATCGCGACCGAAGGAGACAAGCTGAAAGATGTCGTAAAAAAGGCGAAGGATGCGGGAATCAAGGTCATAGCTTACGACCGCCTGATTTTAAACTGCAACGTCGATTTTTATATTTCCTTCGACAACGAAAAGGTGGGAGCCCTGATGGCAGATGCCCTGAAAAGTGCTATGCCGGACGGAGGCAATATCCTGGAGATCGATGGGCCGACGACGGATAACAACGTTACGCTGGTCGACAAGGGCTTTCTGCGTGAGCTAAAAGGCACAGACATTAATATTGTGAAGAAGTATAACTGCGACGCCTGGCTTGCAGAGCACGCATTTACCTATGCAACCGAAGGACTGAAAGCATATCCGGATATCAAAGGCATTATGTGCGGAAATGACGATCTTGCAGGACAGGTGTTTTCTGTCCTGTCGGAAAACCGCCGGGCCGGGGACGTGACCCTGGTCGGGCAGGATGCGGATCTTGCCGCGTGCCAGAGAATCGTTGAGGGAACACAGCTTATGACAGTTTATAAGCCTGTTGACAGCCTCGCGTCAAAAGCAGCCGAAGCTGCCGTTGCCCTGTGCAAAGACAGCAGCGATTCGGAAAATTCAATTCTTAAAGAGGCCTCCACCATCAATGACGGAACCTATGATGTTCCGTATATCGGTCTTGACCCGATCGCTGTAACCAAAGAGAATATGGATGCTACCATTATCGCAGACAATTTCCATACAAGAGATGAAGTGTATCTCAATACTAAAAAAATGACTTCATCCGATTGACATAAAATTCAATAGCAAATTTTTGCGAACAAAAATATCCTGCTTCCGGCAGGATATTTTTTTGCTTTTCAAAAAAATGAAGAAAGTCGCAAATCATTCCAGCAGATGATGTGGTAGAGTGTTAGAGTAATAAAAATACATCTTCAATATTTCAGGAGGATAAAAATGAAAAAGAAAGTTTTAGGTTTTGTGCTTTCAGCAGCAATGATCGGTGCAATGCTTACGGGCTGCGGCGGAGCGTCAACGTCTTCCACAGCAACGTCAACGGCTACCACATCCAAGGCAGCTTCCACGGCTACGACTTCTGCAGCTTCCACGGCTACAGCATCTAAATCGGCTTCTGCATCCGGCAAGACCGTCGGTGTTGCAATGCCGACAAAGGATCTGCAGAGATGGAATCAGGATGGCACGAATATGAAAGCAGAGCTTGAGGCTGCAGGCTATACGGTTGATCTTCAGTATGCTTCGAACGATATCAATCAGCAGGTTTCCCAGATTGAAAACATGGTTTCCGAACCGGTTGACTGCCTCGTTGTAGCTTCTATCGACGGTTCTTCACTTTCCACACCGCTTTCTGATGCAAAGGCAAAGGGAATCCCGATTATCGCTTATGACCGTCTGCTTACAGATACCGACGCTGTTGACTATTATGCAACCTTCGATAACGAAGAAGTCGGCCGTATCCAGGGCAAATACATTGTCGATCAGCTGAAACTCGCTGATGCAAAAGCAGGAACGACCTACAATATCGAGCTCTTCACAGGCGACCCGGGCGACAACAACGCTCAGCTGTTCTGGAAGGGTGCTATCACAGATACACTTCAGCAGTACATTGACAGCGGCGTTCTGGTTGTTAAATCCGGCCAGAAAGATTTCGCTTCCTGCGCTACAGCAGAATGGAAGACGGAGACGGCTCAGGCCCGTATGGATGACCTGATCTCCTCCTATTATGCAGACGGAACAAAGATTGATGCTGTTATGTGCTCCAATGACTCCACAGCACTCGGCGTCGAGAACTCACTTGCCCAGAACTACAATGGCGGAAATCAGCCGATCATCACAGGCCAGGATTGCGATAAGCCGAACGTCAAGAACATGATCGCCGGAAAACAGTCGATGTCCGTTTTCAAAGATACCCGTGAACTTGCAAAAGAGACAGTTAAGATGGTTGGCCAGATTCTTTCAGGCTCAACAGTTGACACGACAGAAGGCGGCGCTTACAACAATGGCAAGATCGATGTCCCGACGTACCTTTGCACTCCGGTATTCGCAGACGCAAGCAACTACAAGCAGCTGCTGATCGACTCCGGTTATTATACGGAAGCTGATCTTGCATAAATAGTTTTTAGAAATCCGGAAACTGCAAAACTGGGTTATCCAAAACCGGAAGGTTATCCCGGGCAGGAATGCCTTTTCAGAAAATCCGCAGAATTCCGGACAAAGGAATCAGGTTTATAACCAAATGAAAAATCCGGCAGGCGGGCGCTTGAGTCCGCCTGTCGGTATGAAAAGTCTTATCTTCTTAAGAGAGGAGGGAATGCAGTTGGCAAAGATTCTTCTGGAAATGAAAAATATCACAAAGACATTCCCCGGCGTCAAGGCTCTTGATAATGTCAACCTTAAGGTGGAAGAGGGCGAAATCCATGCTCTCGTCGGCGAGAACGGAGCCGGAAAATCCACACTGATGAACGTCCTGTCCGGGATTTATCCGTACGGGAGCTATACCGGAGACATCATCTATGACGGCGAGGTCTGCAAATTCAACAAGATTAAAGACAGCGAGTCCAAGGGCATTGTTATCATCCATCAGGAGCTGGCCCTTGTTCCGTACATGACAATCGCTGAAAACATGTATCTGGGAAATGAGCGCGGAAAGAACATAAAGATTGACTGGACAGAAACTTTCGGTGAGTCGGATAAATATCTGCGCCAGGTCGGCCTTTCGGAATCGTCCCATACATTAATTAAGGATATCGGCGTCGGCAAGCAGCAGCTGGTCGAAATAGCCAAGGCTCTTGCAAAGAACGCGAAGCTTCTTATACTCGATGAGCCCACTTCTTCACTGAATGAAAATGAATCCAAGGCTCTGCTGGATCTGCTGCTCGGATTCAAAAAGCAGGGAATGACCTCGATTATCATTTCACATAAATTAAACGAAATCGCCTATGTTGCAGATCGTATCACGGTTATCCGTGACGGTTCCACCATTGAAACGCTGGATAAGAAAAAGGATGACTGCTCCGAAGATCACATCATACAGGGCATGGTCGGCCGTGAGCTCACAGATCGTTTCCCGAAACGTGAGCCGCATATCGGTGATATCATGATGGAAGTAAAGAACTGGACGGTTTATCATCCGGTTTACAGCGGCCGCAAGGTTGACGACAACGTCAACATCAACGTCCGCAAAGGAGAAATCGTCGGTATTGCAGGTCTTCAGGGCGCAGGACGCACCGAGCTTGCCATGAGCATTTTCGGGAAATCCTACGGTACCAACATCAGCGGCGACCTTATGATCAACGGTAAGAAGGTTGAGCTTAAAAACATCAAGGATGCCATTTCACACAAGGTTGCTTATGTCACAGAGGACCGCAAGGGCAACGGGCTTATTCTGTCCAACCCGATCACGATCAATACGACGCTTGCAAATCTCGGTGCCATCAGTACAAAGAAGCTGGGCGTCATCGATTTCGATAAGGAATATGCCGTATCTGTCGACTACAAGAACAAGCTGAAGACAAAATGCCCGACCGTCATGCAGAATGTCGGAAACCTTTCCGGCGGCAACATGCAGAAGGTGCTTCTTGCAAAATGGATGTTTGCGGAACCGGACATCATGATTCTTGACGAGCCGACAAGAGGTATCGATGTCGGAGCGAAATACGAAATTTACTGCATCATGAATAATCTGGTGGCAGAAGGCAAATCGGTTATCATGATTTCATCCGAACTTCCTGAACTCCTGGGCATGTCCGACAGGATTTATGTCATGAATGAAGGAAAAATCGTCGGTGAAGTTTCACGTGCAGAAGCGACGCAGGAACTGATTATGTCCTATATACTGAAATCTTCGAAAAAGAAGATTGAAGCCTGACGGAGGAGGGAATATTAAAGATGGAAAAATCAACATTTGATTTACGTGCATTTATACAGAAATACACAATGATCATTGCTTTGGTCGTTGTTGTTGTTTTCTTCAGTATTATTACGGGCGGAAAACTGATCCTGCCGCAGAACATTTCCAACCTGATTGCGCAGAACGCTTACGTGTTCGTCCTTGCAGTCGGCATGCTGCTGGCCATCCTGACCGGCGGTAACATCGATCTGAGTGTCGGCTCCGTCGTCTGCTTCGTCGGCGCTATCGGCGGCAAAATGATGTCGGAACAGAAACTTCCGGTCATCGTTGCAATTATCGCAATGCTGATCATCGGCACGGCTGTCGGTGCATGGCAGGCTTTCTGGATTGCCTATATCCACATTCCGCCTTTCATTACCACGCTTGCCGGCATGCTGATGTTCCGCGGACTTTCCAACATCGTCCTGAACGGCCTTACGATTTCCCCGATGCCGGACAGCTATCTGGCACTGTTCAACAGCTTCATTCCGGATCCGTTCGGAGTTAAAGGCTTTAATATCATGTGCATGATCATAGCGACGATCGCGATTGTCATTTATGTCGCTCTCTGGTTCAAGGGACGCATGGAAAAGATCAAGAAGGGCTATGAAGTCCCGAAGATGAGCAGCGATCTTACAAAGGTCATCCTTATCTGCGCACTGATCCTGGCCATCATGATTCAGCTCGCAAGATATAAAGGCATTCCGTCTTATCTTATCTGGGTTCTGGTCTGCGTCCTTGTTTACGGCTACATCACAGCGAATACGACGACCGGCCGTTATTTCTACGCCGTCGGCGGCAACCAGAAGGCTGCACAGCTTTCCGGTATCGATACCAAGAAGGTTTTCTTCCTTGCCTATACGAACCTGGGCTTCCTGTCCGCAGTTGCGGCTATGATCACTATCGCGCGTCTGAATTCGGCTAACCCGACAGCCGGTGACGGTTACGAAATGGATGCTATCGGTTCCTGCTTCATCGGCGGTGCTTCCGCATACGGCGGCACAGGTACTGTAAGCGGTGTCGTCATTGGTGCTACGCTCATGGGCGTTATCAACATGGGCATGAACATTGCAGGCGTCGATGCCAACTGGCAGAAGGTTGTCAAAGGTGCCGTTCTTCTTGCGGCTGTTATCTTCGACGTCGTATCCAAGAGGAAATCCTCATAAAAAGGACTTCTTCGCGAGTCAAACAGACAGTACGAGAAGAATAGATATCACAAGAAAAGAGGCTGACGCTTTGGAGAAATATCTTTCCGAAGCGACAGCCTCTTTTTGCGACGAATATTTTGTAGACCGGAAGCGCAGGGAGCCGGGATTACGTGCTGTTTCAAAAGAAATTCCGTGCAGCATCTTTTTATGTTCAAATATACAGTTTGGGGATATAATAATTACGGATTACAGAATATAGTATGGCACCTGGCTAAAGGAGCGTATCGATGACAATTAAAGAGCGGTTGGACGGGAAGACAATATTAATCTGGGGATATGGACGCGAGGGAAAATCCACCGAGCGTTTTATCAAGACCTTCTGCGATGTAAAAAGTCTGGAGATATATGAAGGAAAGGAAGACGGAATTGACGCCGGGAAATATGATTATATCATTAAGAGCCCCGGGATTTATGTAGATGCCACGAAGGCACAGTATACGTCGCAGACGGAGCTCTTCCTTGAGGAATTTTCCTCTCAGACCGTGGGAATCACGGGAACGAAAGGCAAGAGCACGACGTCCTCCATGCTGTATCAGGTCCTTCGGGCCTGTCTTGGGGAAAATGTACTTCTGGTCGGAAATATCGGCCTGCCCTGTCTTGACTATTACAGCCAGATCGATAAGGATACCGTCATTGTTTTCGAGATGTCCTGCCATCAGCTGAACTTTATTAAATATTCGCCGCATATCGCGGTTTTTCTTAATCTCTACGAGGAACACCTGGACTATTACGGAACCGTCGAAAAGTATTTTGCGGCTAAGAAGAACATTACGACGCACCAGGCAAAAGACGATTTCGTGTATCTGGGGGACAATGTGCCGGAAATCGATACTCCGGCGCACAAAGAAATAATTTCATTTGACGCGCCGGAAGCTTTTAAACTGCAGCTCAAAGGAATTCATAATCAGTTCAATGCCAGATTCGTATACGCCATCTGTACGGAGAGATTCGGCTGCAATAGCGAAGCGGTGAAGAAGGGAATTGAAGCCTTCAGGGGACTTTCCCACAGGCTGGAATACGTGGCAAATATAGGCGGAGTAGATTATTATAATGACTCCATATCAACCATTCCGGAAGCGACCATTGCGGCGGCGCAGAGCATTTCCAATGTGAAGACTGTCATGATCGGCGGCATGGACAGGCATATCCATTACAATATCCTGATTGATTTTATTAAAGAGCATCCGGGATATAATTACATCCTTTCTTATGCGTCCGGAAAGCGGATATTTCAGGAAGTAAATGGCTTAAAGAACTGCTTCTATGAAGAAGCACTGCCGGAGGCTGTTGCTCTGGCAAAGGTGATTACGCCTGCAGGCTCGGCCTGTCTCTTTTCGCCTGCTGCCGCATCCTATGGCTACTTCAAAAATTTTGAGGAGCGTGGAGATGCTTATGTCCGTCTGGTGAAGGGTGGAGAAAGCTGCAAAAACTGATATAAGGCATACGCAGGAATTCTATATGGTTTATGCAGATTGCAGAAAGCCACAGACAATTTTCTTCAGCGGAAGACTATAAGATGTCCCGGAAGCTGAAGAATCATAATGAGAAGTGCCGGATTCAGAATGCCGGATTTTAATGCTGAATGCAGAAGGAAGAGTATAGGATTGATAATGAAGGGTATGAGATGAAGGACAGGACATCACTGGTTTTTACAGGAGATATCGGGTTCGACCGTTATATGGACGGTCAGTGGAACGATGAGGAGCTTCTTTCCGGGGAGGTTCTCGATTTTCTGCACAGCGGCGATCACGTGATTGCCAATGTGGAGGGACCGCTTGTGCGTCACCTGGCGAATACGGCCACAAGCGGCGCGGTTCAGCTGATGCACACGATGAATCCCGATGCTGTTAAAGTCCTGCGGAAAATGAAGGCTGATATCTGGAATCTGTGCAACAACCACATTATGGATGCCGGGGAAGAGGGCATGCGCAGCACGCTTGCGGAAGCGGAGAAGGAAGGCGTGCGGACGATCGGCGCCGGCATGAATATCGAAGAGGCGCGGACACCGGTGATTCTGGATGAGGCGGGCGGCATCGGTCTTTTCGGTGTCGGCTATCGCCGGGGCTGCAAGCCGGCCGGCGAAGCTAAAGCCGGATGCTATTGCTGGAATGAGATGGAGGCTATCCAGGAAACTATCGCAGAGATTAAGCGAAAATGCCGCTGGTGCGTCGTCGTTTCCCATGGCGGCGAAGAGTTTACGGCCCTGCCGTCGCCCTATACGCGGGACCGGTATCTGGAGTATCTTAAGATGGGGGCGGACATCGTCGTTTCGCACCATCCCCACGTGCCGATGAACTACGAGACAGTCGGGGACAAAGCAATCTTTTATTCCCTGGGGAATTTCATTTTCGACACGGACTATCAGAGGGCGCAGTACCATACGGATATCGGCCTGCTCATCAAAATCAACTTTTCCAGGGAGGCATTTTCATTCGAGCCTTTCGGGCTTAAAATCGTGCGCGGCCCGGAGCACGTCGTAAAAGGCGAAATCCCGCAGATTTTCAGGAACGTTCAGGAAAAAGACTATCGGCTGCTGGCTCCTCTGTCGGCGAAAATGTTTATTGCGGCCACGAAGCGGCAGCAGATTTACATGAATCCCAAAGAATATGAAAACGCTTCGGAAGAAAAGTGGAAAAAGAATTTCTCCAATCCGAAGCGAAGCGGGCGCGTTCCCGGCGAAGGACTTGACTTTGCCATTATCTGCCCGCTTGCGGAGCGGGAAAAAGAAAAAGAGTGGAAAAAAAGCCGGATGGAGGATGTGAAAGAATACATTCTGGGACAAATGACTTAAGAAGCCGGATGAAAAAGCCGGAATGAAAAGACGGAATGAAAAGACGGAATGAAAAGACGGAATGAAAAGACGGAATGAAAAAGCCGGAATGAAAAGAAAGAGTGAAAAGAAAGAGTGAAAAGAAAGAGTGAAAAGAAAGAGTGAAAAGAAAGAGTGAAAAGACGTATGGGAAATACTGAAGGTGAGTTATATTCTGAAGTAGATTGCATTGAGACAAAGCACGGACGGCTGAACGTCCGACAGTGCAGGGAGGCGGATTTAGACAGTATTCTGGAACTTCAGGATGCTGTTTTTAAATTTCTGGAAAATCAGGATGTGCTGCGCAGGAATACGCCGCAGATCCTGCGGCAGTGCCTGCAGGAACCGAACTTTACGGTTGGGGTTTATGACAGGGAAAGACTGGTTGGCCTCGCCGTGTTGGTCGAGCCATCCGGCGGCGAAACCGATTTAAGGAAAAACCTCAAATGCCACACGGTCGAGAAAGCAGCGGATTTTAAATTGGTCATGGTTCGGAAAGAATACCGGGGGCTCGGCCTGCAGCACTTCTTAATGCAGCTTTTGGAAGAGAAAGCCGCTGCAAAAGGCTATAAATATTTATGTGTTTCAGTATCTCCCGACAACATCTACAGCCGGCGAAACATCATCGGTGCCGGATATGAATTCGATCACAGAGAAAAGCTGTACGGCGGGCTCGACAGGGAAGTGTATGTTAAAAATCTTTTTTTTAGTAATCTGCATAAAGATATCACTTGCATCGGGAATTTGTGAAAGAAATTAATGAGGAACTTTTTTAAACAATACAAAATATTCAGATGATATGTCCACAGAGGAATGGAAGACAATGAATGATTCATTTTAAATGCAATTTTTGTCCATTATTATTTCCGCATTTGTGATATGATGATAAATCAGAGTTGAGCAGGCAGTCGGTTTTTATGCCGACTGAGTTGTTCGGCTTAGACAGTGATTTTATTTTTATCCCTGCTGCACCAGATTATATTTATAAACTTAAGGAGAACTTTTATGAAATTTTCTGATATGCCCTATTCCCGCGTGGATGCTTCGGAATTTGAGGCATCCGTCTCTACCCTTATGCAGGAACTGGATTCTGCGCCGGACGGCGCGGCAGCATTTGCCGTCCATGAAAAGTTTTATAAATTGCACGACAAAATGATGACAATGATGACGCTGGCGGAAATCCGCCACGACATCGATATGAAGGATCCGGTTTACGAGGCGGAGCAGGATTTTTACGATGCCCAGGGGCCGGTGTTCCGGAACCTTGTGACAGATTACGGCCGGAAGCTTTTCGCATCGCCGTACCGCGGATTCCTGACGGAGAAAATCGGGCCGGTTGCCTTTAAGAATGTTGAGCTTGCCATGCGGGCGATGAATGAGGAACTGATTCCCTTATGCAAAGAGGAAAATGAACTTACGACGCGCTACGGCAAGCTTCTGGCGACGGCGGAGATTGACTGGCACGGTGAAAAGCTTAATCTTTCGCTTATGAATCCTTATCTTCACAGTGCTGACCGCGCCGTCCGTAAAGAAGCCTGGGAGAAATATGTGGCGCTTTTTACGGCAAATGAAGACGAACTGGATGAGATTTATGACCGTCTGATCAAGAACCGTACGGCACAGGGCCGGAAGATGGGGTACGATACTTATGTTCCGCTCGGCTATGACCGCATGAACCGCAATTCTTACGGGAGGAGCGAGATAGAAGAATTCCGGAAACAGGTTAAAACGGACTGGGTGCCGTTTGCCGAGAAGATCCATGAAGCCAGACGCGTGCGCTTAGGGCTGGACCGGCTTTCCTATATTGACGAAGGCGTATCTTTCCTGAACGGGAATCCGAAGCCAGTCGGGACACCGGAGGAAATTCTCGCAGCCGGAGGCCGCATGTATGGTAAGCTTTCGCCCGAGACGGCGGAATTTTATCATTTTATGCGTGAAAATGAGCTTTTTGACGTGCTCGGACGGAAGACGAAGCGGGTCGGCGGCTACATGACCTTCCTGCCGGACTACAACGCGCCTTTCATTTTCGCAAATTTCAATGGAACAAGCGGAGATGTGGACGTGATTACGCATGAGTGCGGACACGCGTTCCAGGGCTATCTTGCAGCGAAGGATCCGATCCGTGAACACATGGATATTACGATGGAAACGGCGGAGATCCATTCCATGTCGATGGAATTCTTTACGGAGCCGTGGATGGAGATGTTCTTCGGAGAACGGGCAGATGACTACCGGAAGATGCATTTTGAAGATGCGGCAGTTTTTATTCCGTATGGGACGATGGTGGATGAATTCCAGCATATCGTTTATGACGATCCCGGACTTACGCCGAAGGCGCGGAAGGCGACCTGGCGTGACCTCGAGAAGCAGTACAAGCCGCATCTTAACTACGATGGCTGCCCGTATTACGAAGCCGGCGGCTTCTGGCAGAAACAGCATCATATCTATGACCTGCCGTTTTATTATATCGACTATTGTTTAGCCCAGACCTGTGCGCTTGAATATAAGAACTGGATGGACAGGGATTACCAGGAAGCATGGCAGAGTTATCTTAAACTTTGCAATCTTTCTGCATCGGATTTCTACGGCGGACTGCTTAAGAAGGCCGGACTTGAGATTCCGTTCGAAGACGGGTGCCTTGCGCATCTTGCACGGGGGCTCGAAGAAAAGCTGCTGGGGTAAGAATGTTGGAGCAAGACTGGTGAGGTAAAACTGGTGAGTTAAAACTGGTGAGTTAAAACTGCTGGGGTAAAACTGCTAAGGCAAAACTGCTGGGGAAAGTTGATAAGGCAGAACGTTGCGAAAGGCGAATACAATTTTGTGAAATCGTATTTTGACCGGTACTACCCGTAAACTCAGAAGAAATTAAGAATTTACGGGT
>DCDB01000173.1 GCA_002316215.1 Lachnospiraceae bacterium UBA1066
TGAATGCGGAACGTGCGCTTCGGTTTGCCCGACAGGTGCTATTTCCCAGGGATGAACTGAATCCAGAGTATGAAAAGAATGGCCATACATCGCCGAAAGGCTCTTGTATGACCATTTTTTAAGTCCGGATTGTGGAAATCGCCAGGCGATGGAGCAATCCCGCGGCGTCACAAAAAGTCCGCATCAAAAGCCGGAATTTTGTACCTGCAGAAGCTGCAAAGTGATCAAGGAATCCGCAGCATCCTGAAAATGCAACTGTAGAAATTAATCGCGAGGCGAAAAAATGACTTATACGGTGCCCGTACTGTCCATCATCTTCATCCTTCTTGCTATGCTTTCCGGAATTGCCATTCCGATCCTGCTTTTCATTTACTTTAAGAAAAAAGGCTGTAAGGCTGTTCCGTTCTGGATCGGCTGCGCTGTGATGTTCATTTTCGCTTTCCTGCTGGAGCAGATCGCCCACACAGTCATATTGGGTTCCGGCATCGGAGCGACGATCAAAGGAAATATCCTTCTCTATGCGGTTTACGGCGGATTCATGGCCGGACTTTTTGAAGAAAGCGGCCGTTTCCTGGCTTTTAAAACCGTGCTTAAGAAATATCAGGAAAATGACAGGAACGCCCTGATGTACGGCGCGGGACACGGCGGTTTTGAAGCATTTTACCTGCTGGGAATCGGGATGATCAATAACCTGATTTATGCGATTCTCATGAATGCCGGACAGACAGGCGTCCTGACGGCCGGCCTTTCAGGCAGTGCGCTTACCGCTGTCCAGTCCGCCTTCCGGACACTTTCAGAAACATCCCCGTTCCTCTTCCTGCTCGGCATTCTGGAGCGTTTCGCCGCAGTTGCCGCACAGCTTTCATTTTCCGTCCTCGTATGGTTTGCCGCAAAAAAAGGCGGGAGGCATACTCTGCTCTTCCCGCTTGCAATCCTCATGCATTTAATCCTTGACGCCGGAGCCGTTCTGCTTAATCACTATATTTCAGGTGCTCCGCTTGTTACCGAACTTGTTATCTGCGCAATATCAGCACTGTTCGCACTGTTTGCTTTCAAAGTCTACCGCAGAAATTCCGTCCCGGACTTAAATCACGGGGAAAGTTCCGCAATACCGGAATGACACATTAATTCATCTCTCCGGATACTGTTCTATGGCACTGAGATAACGCGTTAATTCGTTTCCGTGAGAGAAGTTCCCCACGGAAACTTTTTTTATTCAGCCAGGCCGAAAGCGTCGTGGACTGCATTGGCGGCGCGGTCGGCATCTTTTTCATCGATCAGGACCGTAACGCGGATTTCAGATGTCGAAATCATATTGATATTGATATCCTCGTTGTAAAGCGCCTCGAACATCTTTGCGGCAACGCCCGGATTGGACATCATGCCTGCTCCGACGATGGAAACTTTCGCAACATCTTTCTTTATGTCGAGGCTCTTATACTGCAGCCTTTCTTTATTGTCTTCGAGTACCTTCAGCGCATCTTCCGCAGAATCGTCATTTGTCGTAAAGGAAATGTCCTTCGTTCCGTCACGTCCGATAGACTGCAGGATAACATCGACGTTAATATTTGCCTTGGCAAGGATATCAAAGACCCGGAAAGCAACGCCCGGAACGTCCTTAAGCCCGATCAGAGAAATACGATCCGCATTTTTATCTACGGCAACGCCGCTGATTAACATTCTTTCCACTTTGACATCCTCCTTGACCATCGTTCCTTCAGAATTATTAAGACTAGATCTTACTACTAATACCACGCCGTATTTCTTAGCCATTTCCACCGAACGGTTATGCAGGACGCCGGCGCCCAGTGTCGCAAGGTCAAGCATTTCATCGTAGGTAATTTCCTTCAGCTTACGGGCATTCGGAACAACACGCGGATCCGCTGTAAAGACACCGTCGACATCCGTATAGATTTCACAGGCATCGGCATGAAGAGCTGCAGCCAGAGCCACCGCCGTCGTATCCGAACCTCCGCGTCCGAGCGTCGTGTAATCATCATATTTATTGACGCCCTGGAAACCTGTTACAATGACGATTTTCCTGTCTTCCAGTTCATGGAGAATACGTTCGCTGTCAATTCTCTTGAGGCGTGCGCTTCCGTACTGGCTTGTCGTATGCATGGCAACCTGAAAAGCATTAAGGGATACGGCGCGGACGCCGAGAGCATCCATCGCCATCGCCATCATTGCCACGGACACCTGCTCACCGGTCGTCATCAGGACATCCATCTCGCGCTTCGGCGGTCTTGGGTTGACCTGATGCGCAAGGTCGATCAGTTCATCCGTAGACTGCCCCATGGCGGACAGAACGACAACAATGTCATTACCCTTCCGGTAATCCTCAATGCAGCGTTTTGCTACATTTATAATGCGTTCCGGTGTCCCGACGGAAGTACCGCCGAATTTTTTTACTACTAACATATATGTTCCTCCTTCTCGTCCTCAGGCTATCCGGATGCTCTTGATCACTTTACCCGAACCGGAGCATTTTTCATGGAAATTCTTTTCACTCATGACTTCCGTCACAAAACCGAATTCTCCGGAAGCTCCCAGCGTGCGGATAGGCTTTACATTTCCGAAAATGTCCCTGGCTTCCGCTTCGCTTCCCGAGAACCGTACGAAAAATGAACGGCAGACTCCGTCCGGCGGAAGCAGCTCCGCCTTCTTCGGACTCCAGTCGGAACGTATCGTCTTATGAAGATGGCGCGCACAGTCCACAACGTCACCCGCAACCGCACTGGCCGTAGGCAGACTGCCTGCTCCGCTGCCGTAAAACATGGCATCACCCAGAGCATTCCCGTGAACAAAAACAGCATTCAGCACATCATCGACATAATAAAGCATATTTGATTTTGCCACCAGCATCGGAGCCACAAGAGCCCATACGCCCTTTTCGTTCCGCCGGCTGACGGCGAGAAGCTTCACGCGCATACCGAGCGCCTCGGCATAGGCAATATCCGCTTTCTCAATGTTCGTAATTCCTTCCGTCGGGATTTCCTTATAAGACACATGGTTTCCATACGCCAGAGACGAAAGAATCGCAATCTTACGGCAGGCGTCCCAGCCTTCGACATCCGCCTCGGGGTGCTTTTCGGCATAGCCTCTTTCCTGCGCTTCTTTAAGCGCATCTCCGAAATCCTGCCCGTCCACGCGCATCTTTGTTAAAATGTAATTCGTGGTTCCGTTCAGGATGCCTGTAACGGCATCGATTTCCTCGGCTGTCAAAGAAGAATTAAAGGTACGGATAATCGGAATTCCGCCGCCGCAGCTGGCTTCAAACAGGTAATTGACCGAATGCTCCCTCGCTATTGTAAGAAGCTCAACGCCGTATTCGGCAACAAGTTCCTTATTGGAAGTACAGACATTCTTTCCGGCAAGCAGCGCCTGTTTTGTAAAATCATAGGCCGGTTTCAGGCCTCCCATCGTCTCAACGACAATGCTGACCTCTGGATCATCCAAAATATCCTTATAATCGTGTGTCAGCACTTCCGCAGCCGGATCCCCCGGAAATTCCCGAAGATCGAGAACATATTTCACACGGATTTCATCACCGGCACGGCGGGCAATCGCTGCGCTGTTCATTTTCAGGACGCCAAAGACGCCTGCGCCGACCGTTCCATAGCCTAAAATTGCTGCATTAATCATTATTTTCTACCTCCGGCTTCGCACCGAGAGCCTGCCACTTAAGATAAGCATTAATAAACGGATCAATGTCACCGTCAAGAACACGCTGAGCATTGGATTGTTCTTCACCGGTCCGCGTATCCTTGATCAGCTGATAAGGCTGCAGGAAATAAGACCGGATCTGGCTGCCCCAGGCAATCTCTGTAACCTTGCCGCGGATATCATCCAGCTTATCGGCATTCTCCTGTTTCTTAAGCATATAGAGCTTGATTTTCAGTTCCTGCATGGCTTTATCTTTATTCTGGAACTGCGAACGCTCATTCTGGCAGGTTACCACAATGCCTGTCGGGAAATGCGTAATACGGATGGCGGATGATGTCTTGTTGATATGCTGGCCGCCGGCACCGGACGAACGATAAGTATCCACACGGATATCCTTTTCGTCGATATCGATGTCCAGATCCTCCTCAATGTCCGGCATTACTTCACAGGCGGAAAATGACGTCTGCCGCTTGCCGTTCGCATTGAAAGGTGAAATACGCACCAGCCTGTGGACACCGTGCTCAGAACGGAGAAGCCCATAGGCATTCTCGCCGTTCACCTGGAAAGTCACGGATTTAAGGCCGGCCTCATCGCCCTCGAGAAGGTCGAGGACTTCATATTGGAAGCCGTGCGCATCACACCAGCGCGTGTACATGCGGAAGAGCATATTCGTCCAGTCCATCGCTTCCGTTCCGCCTGTCCCGGCATGAAGCGTAACGATGGCATTGCAGCTGTCATACTCTCCGGAAAGCAGCGTCTTTATACGGATCGCTTCAAAACGCGACCGGAAATCCGCCATCATTTCCTCAATTTCCGGTACAACGGACGTATCCGGCTCTTCGTCTGTCATTTCAATCATGCTTCGGATGTCGTCCCGATCCGCCACAAGCTTCTGATAACCCTCGCAGTCATTCTTCAGCGACGCGAGCGTCTTCATCTTTTCCTGTGCTTTGCCCGGATCGTTCCAAAGCGCCGGATCTTCCATTTCTCTGTTTATTTCCTGAATTCGCTTTTCCTTATTAGCGAGGTCAAAGTGAATCCCTCATTTCAACTAATGGTTCGTCGTAGGAATTCAGTTCGTATTTAATCGGTTCTAACTCTACCATAGTCTCACCCCTTTTCATGTAACCAAAAACGCTTTATCAATAAGAAAATTCAGACTTTTTACGTGTCCATGGCCAAAAGATTTATCCTGAAGTCAGATAACTTCCTGACTTTTGACACTTGCATCATACTATACAAAAAAAAATTTGCAAATGCAAGCAATGCGGCTAAAAAACATCCCGATCGGTAAATTTAGCCGGTTTTGATCGCTTTTTTGAGACAGAAGGAATAGATAAAACGCTCTTTTACCGTTTTCCCGGTCACGCGCCCGAGCGCATCGGCATAGGAATCAAGCTGGACCTGATAGCGGCTGACCAGTACTTCGGGAGAACGGACAAAATCCGTCTTATAGTCGAGCAGAACGATACCGTCTCCTTCATAGAAAAAGGCATCGATGATTCCCTGAACCAGAACCGTTTCGTCTTCCGGCCACTCAGGATTAATTTCCTTCGCCCCGACGCCGAAAACGAAGGGCTGTTCGCGATAGAGCCGGCCCCCTCTTTCAGCCTCCGCCATTCTCTGTCCGAGTGCCGACGCTGCAAATAAGGCCACGTCCTCCGCATTTACCATATCGGCCTCCTCCTTAGAAAGACGGCCGTCTTCGATAAATCCCCGAATTTCTTCTGCGGCGCCAGAAGCCGCAGTAAAATCAAGAAGCTGCATGACTTTATGATAAG
>DCDB01000220.1 GCA_002316215.1 Lachnospiraceae bacterium UBA1066
GCTGTCTTTATTGCTTTCAGGACTATCTATATCTCTTTCATAGCCATTCCCGGCAGAATAGGCCTGCATCGCCGAAAGAGCTTCCCCGTCCTTCATGGCCGAAAGGCTGCGCATCCGGTAGCCCGGAATCCGGCGGTCGAATCCGCAGATGCCGCGGTACGGACAAAAATCACAGGCAGTCTTCTGCTTATATTCATAAGGATTAACCTCTGCATCGCCGTTTAAGATTTTTTCGCCTATTTCTTTCACCTTCTGATTCACAAAGGAAGAAAGCAGCGTAAAATCCTCCGGCTTCACAGCCTTGGACGCCGCTGTAAGGCTTCCGTCTTTTTTATAAGCAATCGGAATTACGTCAGATTTCGGCCGATCCGCCGAAAGCCGGGCATCCAGATGGTGTATCGCTTCCGAATCATCCGCAACCAGACCGGAAGCCTTCATATCCATCAGAATCCGCTCTTTCAATTCTTCTTCTGTTTCACCCGCTTCAAAATCTTCGATCGGATCTTTGATCTGGTAATAAAAAATTCCGGCGGGGATAACCTCCTTCCCTTCTTTCCCGAACATTTCAACGGCCGCATTCAGATAAATGACGAGCTGGAGCTGCAGTCCGTAGTAAACAGCCGTCATATCAAAGCCCATAACTCCCGTTTTATAATCAATGATTTTCACATACGTCTTTCCGTCTGCCGTACAGGTATCCAGACGGTCAATCCGGCCGGTCAGAAGCATCCTGCTTCCGCCGCTTAAATCAATATTCACAGACGAAAGGCCGCCATCCCTGAAATCCGCTTCAAACTCCGCCGGAACAAAATCACCTCTCTTAAGCTGTTCCTGCAGCGCCCAGACCGACGTTGCCATGAGCCGCTGCATCCGCGTAATCTCATATTCATTTCTCGCCGTGTCATGCAGAACCATCGCCCTGTAAGTTCCGGAAGCCTCCTCCACGCACTGCCGGGCCAGACTGTCCCGCTGATCCGGCTCAATGTCCGCCCATTTCATGTTTCCGTCGTGAAGTTTATTGGCGAAAAGCTCCAGCGCCTTATGGATTACATTTCCCATATCCATTCCGGAAAATGAAAACTCCTCGCGCTCTTTGAGTTTCAGCCCGTACTCAATGAAATGTGAAAATGCACATTCTGAAAAACGTTCCAGGCGCGAAGCTGAATTCACCAAAAGTTTACCGTACAGGGCTTCCGAAACGCTTCTTCCGATTTCGTCTTTAGGACGCCGCATCCCGGCCGCGGAAAGAAGCTCATCTGTCCGTGCCCGGTATTCCGGCCGGCAGCGATACCATGAAAAGAGCTCAAGCCAGGCAGGTGAAGGTGCTTTCTCCTTCAGTCCGGCAAAACCGTCCGTCAGAAGCAAGATGCCGTTCTCCGGCCGTTCAATCCGTTCCGAAAGTTCTTCCTCCGCATGGGAGACCTTAAGATCCGGAAAGAGCTCCGTAAGCGTGCTGACAAGATAAGACGGCCGCATCACTTCACCGCCCGACCCTGAAACCGCATACGAAATAATCAGCTTTTCCGAAGGCTTTGTAAGGGCAAGATAGATATAGAAACGTCCGATGGAAATCGCTTCCCGGGGCGTCGGCTTTAAGCGGATTCCTTTTGCAAGTAATTTCTCCCGATCTGCTTCAGAAAGTACGCCTCCGCTGCCGGGAGCTTTCGGTACCAAGCCTTCATTTACCCCTACAAAAATCAAAACCCTGACATCCGACAGGCGGCTGCGCTCCATATCGCCGACCAGCACCTGGTCATTGCCCGGCGGAATAATACCGATCTTCGCCTCTGAAAATCCCGCTTCCAGTATGGCACGATAGTCTTTCATCGAAATGGGTTCATTTCCCAGGACATCGACAAGCTTATCTAAAAAACTCATGATACGCGGGTAAACCTGCCGGTTCTCAAGAGCAAGATCCGGCCGTCCGCTTTCCTGAAAATCATCCGCTGCTTTAATGAGTTTTTCTTCGCAGCCGCTTCCTGTGCAAAAACGGTATAGCGCCTCCGTTTTATCACGCACGGTTCCGCCGCGCACGGAAAAAGCATTGGCCAGAGGATCAAGAAGCGCACAGACCTTTTTGCCAATGGCATCGATTTCCGGAACCTCTCCCGGATCTTCTCCCTTATAATTAAACATCCATTTCGCATGCCAGCGTTTCTTTCCGCGGATTCCGAGAGCCAGGACATAATTCTCCAGACGGTCAATATCCTCTTCCGCAATTCCCGACATTCCGGATCTCAGCAGTCGGAAAATGCTGTCATAAGAATAGTCCTCCGCACAGGCTTCTACTGCTGCGCGAACGTACTCCACAAACGGGCTGTGCAGGAGAAAACGTTTCTCATCAATAAAATAAGGTATCTTTGTTTCCTGGAAAACCTGCCTCACATAATTTCCGTAAGACGCAAGATCGCCTGTAATAATGGCAAAATCACGATATCGCAGCCCTTCCGTCCTGACCATACGGCTGATGGTGCGCGCCGCTTCCTCAATCTCTTCAAGCGGATTTGCCGCTGCAAATATCCGGATTCCGGCATACGTTTCCGCCGCGTCTGTTTTCACGGCTTCCGTTTTCACAGCTTCTGCTTCCCCGGCATCTGTTTTCACGGCTTCCATTTTCGCGGAATTCTCTTCGCCGGTTGCATCTTCTGTCGCCGTTTCCGGCTGTACGGAATTTTCTATGTCAGTGGCTCCCGTCGCTCCGGCTTGCTTCTCAGCCCAGACCCCATGACGGCGTCTGAACAGGTTCTTCTCCAAAAAAGCCAGCTCCCCGGATTCGGCGAAGCGATAATGGCTCTGCAGGATAACAGGAGGATTAACCTTCACCTGCGTTTCATCGGAAATGCGGGCAAGCTGCACTGCCATCTCATGGCTCATGGAGAAAAGATCCGTTTCCCTGTATTTTCCGAAAGGATTCTCGTCCGGATCCATTGTCACCGTAACATATGTTTCTTCGGCAAGCGGCAGCAACTTGCGCATAAGTTTCAGCTGAATCGGCGTAAACCCGGTAAAACCGTCGAGCACCAGCACGGAATCTTTCAGCGCTTTTGAACGGTCGGCCACCCGGCTTAAAACATCGGGCACCTCTTCCGCCGTCATATAGCGATCCGCCAGATAATCAATAAATCCCTGATAAATAACCCGGATATCGTGGAGCTTCAGGTCGAGAAGGCGGGCAGAACCGCCCTTTGCCGGCTGTCCGGCTGCCCTATTGCCTGTATTTCCTGCTCCGGCAGCGTCATTGCCTGTGCTTCCCGCCCCGGCCGTTTTGTCTTTCCTGACGGTTTCCGAAGTCTCCCCTGACGTCCCGCTCTCCGCCGCTGAGAGATCCGCCGGGGAAATCCCGTATTGCAGAAGCTCTGAAATCATGGACTTCATTTCGGCCAGATTGCCCGGCTTTACGAGATTCTGTCCGAAAAACGGCAGTTCCTTCTTTTTGTCAAGCGCAATCCGCTCGAGCACGAAGCTCTTGCCGATTTCCTCCAGCAGCTCTTCTTTACGGAAACCGACCTCTTCAAAGACGCGATAGGCCAGACGGTCAAAAGAAAGGACGTCAATGTTCAGAATCCCGTGGCAGGGGTGCAGACGCACAAGCTCCTTCTGCGTCTGCATCGTAAACTGTTCGGGAACGATCACATAAAACTTCTTTTCCGGTTTTTCTATAGCCTGCCGGATAATTTCATTTAAAAGCAGACAGCTCTTGCCGGCACCGGAACCTCCGATATATAATGTCAGACCCAATTGCGCCCCTCCGTATTTTCCTTCGTTCTGTACTTCCTATGTCTTTTAATTCCTGTATTCTGTATTTCCGCGTTCTGTATTTCATTTATCAGGTATTTCCCGAATCACCATATCTTTATAAGCTGTTATCGCTTTGCTGCATCAGTTGCAGCTCTTTTTTCAGCCCGTAAGTGCTCTGTCATCTGCTTCCCGTATCCTGCGCTGCGGATCCGCCAGGACAAACTTTTCAGTCCGCATATACTCCTTCGTCTGTTTCAGCAGTCTCCTCCGGAAGGAGAATGCTCTCCGCCTCGGAAATATCCATTTCGCCGATATTCCTCATCCGGCTCTTAATGATTTTCGTCCGGTGCGCCAGTTTATCCGTCGACGAAACCGCTGCAGAAAGCTGTTTCTGGGTCTTCTCAACCTCTTCATCCATATGCGCAAACTGCGCTTTGACCGCCTCCAGAAGCTTCATGACCTCAACCGATTTCTTTGAAAGCATGACATTCCGGAATCCGGCCTGCAGGCTGTTCAGAATAGCCGTCACAGTCGTCGGTCCGGCCACAATAACTCCGAGAGCCTGGCACTGTTCCGTAAGCCCGTCCACCCGCAGGACCTCTGCATAAAGTCCCTCCGTCGGCAGGAACATAATCGCATAATTCGTCGTACGCGGCGGTGACAGATACTTGTCGCGGATTGTCCTTGCCTCGTCGAGAATCCTGCCTTTCAGAAGACCGACAGCCGCCGCAAGCGCCTGCGGGTCTCCGGCTGCGGAAGCGTCCACAATACGATTGTAAATATCCGATGGAAATTTTGAATCAATAGGAAGATAGACCGACTCTCCCGTCCCGTCCTGCGACGGAAAACGGACAGCGTACTCCACGCGGTCATCCGAATTTTTCTTCGTCGCGACATTTTCCGCATACTGGGAGCGTGTCATCGTCTGCTCCAGGATACGGCCGAGCTGCACTTCTCCCCACGTTCCGCGCGTCTTGACGTTGGAAAGGGTTTTATTCAGATCGCTGACGCCGGTTGAAAGAGCCTGCAGTTCCCCGAGTGACTGGTAGAGCTTTCCGAGCTGGTCGCCGACCGCCTTGAAATTAGTATCCAGACGTTCATTCAGCGTCTTATCCAGCTTTTCATCGACCACCCCCTGAATCCGGTCAAGCCTGGTATCCACGGTCTTCTCGATATTTTCCAGTTTTCTGTCAACAGTTTCCTCGACTTTACCGAGCTTCTGTTCATTTGACGCCTGCAGGCGGTCAATCGAATCCGTCAGCGTCCGCACCATCCCATCCTTCATGGAAGAAAGCGCCTCCGTCTCCAGTTTGGACATCGAAAGCAGCTGATCCGACTGTGTTTTGAGACCGTTCCGGAGATTCCCCGTGACTTCCTCCCTGAGGCGCGAGTTAAATTCCGCATTCGAGCGTGCCTGTGCATCCAGCTGTCCGTCCATATGCGAGAGGGAATCCGAGAGACCGTCTGTATCAAGATTTTTTCCCAGTGAATCGCTCTTCATAAGTACAATAATCAGCAGAACCAGAATCGCCGCCAATAAAAGAATTATTAAAATCATCTGCCAGAGTTCCATGCTATACTCCCGTGCCTTCAGGGCATCCGCGCCGTTTCCTGTTTTCATTTTTTAT
Source organism: Lachnospiraceae bacterium UBA1066 (assembly GCA_002316215.1). Classification (GTDB taxonomy): domain Bacteria; phylum Bacillota; class Clostridia; order Lachnospirales; family Lachnospiraceae; genus Chordicoccus. The sequence continues at coordinate 5,367 of DCDB01000220.1, forward strand.
TATATCACTGAAGATCGCTAAATGCAAACATATGTTCGTGTTTATGCGTCAGCCATTACAAAAAAATTGTCGTACATAAGTCTTTGTTCATGTCTTCTCGAAGCAAACAAACGATTCTCAACTTTCACCTCTGAACTTCAAATCACCCGTAAAAACCTGATTTCTT
>DCDB01000223.1 GCA_002316215.1 Lachnospiraceae bacterium UBA1066
TCAAAACAGCTTCCATAGCCAGTTCTGCGGCGTCCTTTCAAAACAGCTTCCATGCCAGCTCTGCGGCGTCCTTTCAAAACAGCTTCTATAGCCAACTCTGCGGCAGCACTTTTTGAGCCGCTTCCGCGCCCTGCAGCCGACCGTAAAAAAAGCCTCCCCTTGACGGGGAGGCCCTTTCTGTCTCAAATTACAGTCTCTTCGTCAGTTCATCGTGCTCTTTTTCAAAGCCGGGTTTCCCGAGAAGAGCAAACATATTATGCTTGTAGCTCTCAACACCGGGCTGATTAAACGGATTGACGCCCAGAAGATAGCCGGATACGCCGCATTCAAACTCCATCATATAAAAAAGTTCGCCGAGCGAAGTCTCGTCAAGCTTCGGGACATTGATGCGAAGGTTCGGGACACTGCCGTCCGTATGCGCAAGAAGAGTCCCGTTCATAGCGCATTTATTGACAAAATCCATGGTCTTTCCTGCCAGATAGTTCAGGCCGTCCAGATCACTGTCTTCTTTTTCAATCGTAATGTCATGAAGCGGTTCCTCCACATTGATGACGGTCTCAAACAGGATGCGCGCGCCCTCCTGGATATACTGTCCCATAGAATGAAGATCCGTTGTAAGATCAACGGATGCCGGGAAAATGCCCTTGTTGTCCTTGCCTTCAGATTCGCCCTGCAGCTGCTTCCACCATTCAGCGACATAATGCAGACGCGGCTCGTAATTTGCCAGGATCTCGACGCCTTTGCCTTTTCTTAAGAGGATATTGCGGGCTGCCGCATATTTCAGGCTTTCATTTTCCTCAAAATCGTTATTAATGCATTCTGCACGCATAGCAGCCGCGCCGGCCATCAGCTTATCAATATCCGCTCCTGCCACGGCAATCGGCAGAAGGCCGACAGCGGTGAGAACAGAATAACGTCCGCCGACATCATCCGGAACGACAAATTCTTCATAGCCTTCCGCATCCGCTTCTGTCTTAAGCGCGCCGCGGGCTTTATCCGTCGTCGCGTAAATCCTTGCTGCCGCCTCTTCTTTTCCGTACTTCGCAATCAGTTTTTCTTTGAAAATGCGGAACGCGATCGACGGTTCCGTCGTTGTTCCCGATTTGGAAATGATGTTGATTGAGAAATCGCGGTCGCCGACGAGATCAATCAGGCCCTGAAGATAGGTCGGGCTGATGCTGTTGCCGCAATAATAGATTTCAGGCGTCTTGCGCGCTTCCTTCGTCATATTATTGTAGAAAACGCCTCTTAAGAAATCAATGGCCGCACGCGCGCCCAGATAGGAACCGCCGATGCCGATAACAAGAAAGACCTCAGAATCCGACTGAACCTTTGCAGCCGCCTTCTTTATTCTGGCAAACTCTTCTTTATCATAATTTTCCGGAAGATCCACCCAGCCGAGGAAATCATTTCCGAGTCCTGTGCCTTTGACCAGCATTTCCCTGGCCGCCAGAATGCCCGGCTTAATCCCTGCAATCTCATCAGCCTTGATGAATTTTGAAGCTGTTGAATAATCAAACTTTACCATATCACTCATTTTACTTCCTCCAATTTAAATACCGATAGTTGTATTCATTTACAGGAAATCAATTACAGTATAACGAAAAAGCATTCCGTATTCAAGGTAAAATATGGTATAATGCGCCCATATGCGGAGGTAAAGACATGAATTATACATATAAAACACACGGAACCTGCTCAACCGCCATTCATTTTGACATCGAAGACGGGAAGCTGGAAAATGTACACTTTGACAATGGCTGCGACGGCAATCTTCAGGGAATCGGCCGCCTGGTCGAAGGAATGGACGTCAGCGAATGCATTAAGAAACTCGAAGGCATCCGCTGCGATTATAAAAGCACATCCTGCCCTGATCAGCTGGCCCGCGCCCTGAAATCCGTTTCGCAAAATTAATTCTCAATTCCGGACCGTTTCCGCAAGATGCGGCGCGCGCCCGGAATTTCATTTTCCGTGAAAGCTTATTTTTCCCACTTGTCGCAGAGGGCCGCAAGCTGATCTGCAAAATGTGCAAGATCCTTGTTGGCCATGCCCTGCCTGCTGCGGACGAGCGCCGTCAGGCGCTGCGCCGTGCTGACAAGACGTGCATAAGGCCCGGACATCTGGGAAGCTGATTTCGGAAGCGGGTTTCCATTCTCGTCTTTCCTGACAAACGGTATCCCCTGCGTTTCCTTAAGGCAGACGTTCGCAGTCAGGTCGTACACCGTGCCCGAATACGGTTCCATAACGTCCCAGCCGAGCTTTTCCTTTAAAAGATCCCCGAACGGCCCGACCACTGTATCGTCTCCATGCACGACAAAGACTTTCTTCGGTTTTTCTTTGAAGCCTGAGGCCCAGGCGAGCAGCCCCTCACGGTCTGCATGTCCTGAAACACCTGGCAGTTCGCAGATTTCCGCTGCCACAGTAATCGGCTCACTGAATAGGGTCACTTCTTTTCTTCCGTTTAAAAGTTCACGGCCGAGCGTTCCTTCCGCCTGGTATCCGACAAAAAGAATAGTGGATTCAGGTCTCCAGAGGTTATGTTTAAGGTGATGCTTGATCCGGCCCGCTTCGCACATACCGCTTGCGGAGAGAATGATTTTTACATTGTTATCAAAATTGATTTCTTTCGATTCTTCCGGGGTAGACGCAAGCCGCAGGCCTTCAAACTGAATCGGGTTGATTCCTTTTGCGATCAGATCCGCCGCCTCTTCGTCAAAACAATCCGACGTATGTTCGTTGAAAACTCCCGTAGCCTTGGCGGCAAGGGGGCTGTCGACATAAACTTCAAAACCGTCATGGCCCTTTATCAGCTTCTGTTCCTTTATCTGACGGATAAAATAAAGCATTTCCTGAGTACGTCCGACGGCAAATGAAGGAACGACGAGATTTCCGCCGCGGTCAAATGTCCTTTGGATAATTTTTGCGAGCTCTGTAACGTAATCGACTCTCGGGCCGTGGCTGCGGTCGCCGTAGGTTGATTCAATCAGGAGATAATCCGCATCCTCAACCTTCTGCGGATCGCGGATCAGCGGCTGATTAAGATTTCCTATATCACCGGAAAAAACGATTTTCGTTTCTTTTCCGTCTTCCGTTACCCAGACCTCTATCGCGGAAGACCCCAGAAGATGTCCGACATCCGTAAAACGGAGGCGGATGCCCGGGCAGATATCATAGACCGTGTCATAATCGAATTCCCTGAAGCGCTGCAGGATTTTCTGTGCGTCTTCCGTTGTATAAACAGGTACAAACGGTTCTCTTCCCTGCCTTTTCCCCTTCCTGTTCCGCCATTCCGCCTCGAATTCCTGTATATGGGCGGAATCCAAAAGCATGATACCGCAGAGGTCGCAGGTGGCTTTTGTTGCCAGGATATCGCCCTTAAATCCCTGCACCGCAAGCAGCGGCAGGTTCCCCGTATGATCGATGTGGGCGTGTGTGACAAAAACATAATCCAGCTCCGACGGGCTTACCGGAAGAGGTGTATTTTCAAATGTATTCGTTCCCTGCTCCATGCCGTAGTCAATAAGAATCTTTTTTCCCGCAGCTTCCAGATAGTGACAGCTTCCGGTTACTTCATGATCCGCTCCGATAAATGTCAGACGCATCCTGTGCCTCCCGCTTATTATGTCATCCCGTGCCGTGCTTTATTCCTCATCGTACCTGCAGCAATCGCCATATCACAATTGCAAAATAAAAGAAAATATTATATATTGTATTCATGGCGGATCTGCATTTTCCGTTTCGGTCGGTCCGGCATCCTTATGTTTCTATCATATCACAAATTAAGAAGGTCCGTATGAAAAAAATCGTTCTTACCGGCGGGGGCACCGCCGGACACGTAACGCCCAATATCGCCCTTATTCCGCGTCTGACTGCTCTTGGCTACGAAATCAGCTACATCGGTTCCTTTGACGGAATTGAGAAGAAGCTTATCGAAGACTATAAAATCCCCTACTACGGCATTTCGACCGGAAAGTTCCGCCGCTATTTTGACCTCAAAAACCTGACCGACCCGTTCAGAGTCATGAAGGGTGTAAGTGACGCAAAAAAGATCCTTCAGGATATCGATCCGGACATTGTGTTTTCCAAGGGCGGCTTCGTTTCCGTCCCGGTCGTCCGGGCTGCGCACAGTCTTCACATTCCGATCATTTCGCACGAATCCGACATTACGCCGGGCCTTGCGAACAAGCTCTGCGTCCCGATGGCCGATCTGATCTGCTGCAATTTTCCTGAGACCCTAAACGATCTCCCGAAGAAAAAGGCCGTTCTTACCGGAACGCCGATCCGCGAGGAACTGAAACACGGTGACAGAAATGCGGCTCTTGCCTTTACCGGCCTTTCGGGAAAGCGCCCGGTCATCATGGTCATCGGCGGCTCCCTCGGAGCGACGCCGATCAACAATTCCGTCCGTGCCGCTCTTCCTGAGCTTCTCAAGGACTTTGACGTCATTCATCTCTGCGGAAAAGGAAAGCTGGATGAAAGCCTGAACGGTACGGAAGGGTACCGCCAGTACGAATATATCAAGAAAGAACTGCCGGATCTTTTTGCCCTGGCGGATCTCGTCATTTCACGTGCCGGTGCAAATGCCATCTGCGAAATTTCAACGCTGCATAAGCCGAATCTTCTGATTCCGCTGTCTGCAAAAGCAAGCCGCGGCGACCAGATCCTGAATGCGCAGAGCTTCAAGCGCCAGGGCTTCTCCCGCGTCATCCAGGAAGAGGAATTGTCCACTCCTTCCCTGACGAACGCCGTGAAGGAACTCTACGATCACAGGCAGAGCTACATCGACGCCATGGAAAAGAGTGAACATACCGATTCGATTTCAACTGTCATAAAGCTTATTGAAGAGCACCGCCTGCAGCGCTGAACGCGGAAAGGATTTCATTTTTCGCCTCTTCCGTCAGTTTTCCGGGCTTCCAGCCGACCATGCCGCCGTCATTCTTGTAACGCGGAATGATGTGGATGTGAAAATGAAAGACCGTCTGGCCGGCCGCTTCTTTGTTATTCTGGACAATATTCAATCCGTCGCAGCCCATGGCTTCCGTCATGCGTGCTGCGACTTTTTTTGCCAGGATAAAAGCTTTTTCAAGAAGCTCATCCGGTATTTCATAGACATCGGCGTAATGTTTCTTCGGAAGAATCAGGCAGTGCCCCTTCGTCGCCGGATTGGCATCCAGAATGACGCGGAAGTCCTCATCCTCATAAAGTGTAGCCGTGGGAATTTCCCCGTTTGCGAGTTTACAGAAAATGCAGTCTGACATAATTGCCTCCTTTTCCCTGCAGGGAATGCATGATGATTTTTAAACCCGTACGTCATGTTACAAATTCTTTTTTATTGTTTCCGGATCGCAAAGAGCATTTTCGAAGATTCTGGCCAGTACACTGGTGTAACCTTTTCCCAGGGCCTTAGCCGTTTTAAGCGATTGCGAAGAAAGCCTTATCGTTACAGTTTCCTTCCTGCGTTCATCTTGCTTTGCTTTTGAAATCCTGTGAAAACTTTTAAGCTGTTCCGCATCAAGTTCCGGTGAATCCTCATCAAAATTTGACAGTCAAAAAGACGGAATATGATACCTGCTCAGGCGGTTTCCGGGGGCTTCCGGTAGAGCAGAACGGAAAGAAGGAAACCGGAAATGAGGCCGGCGACATGGGCGGAATTGGCGACATTCGTCGCCACGAATCCGAAATATAAAGAAAATCCCAGCATGAGAAGCATCTGGGAAAGGTTCAGGTTCCGCACACGCCCGTGATTCCGGATGACAATCCAGAGCACGCCGCCCATAACGGCAAAAATAGCTCCCGAGGCTCCGACAGAGACGATGTCTTCGCCGGCCTTCATTTCAAGATAGTAAGAAACATAGTTGCCGATCAGGCCGCCGATAATATAAAGCAGGATGTACCGCACGCGCCCTAAAAGCGCCTCAAGATTGGATCCCAGGACATAGAGCATCACCATATTATTGAGAAGGTGGCGGATCCCGGAATGCATAAACATAGCCGTAAAGAGCCGCCAGTACTGCCCTTCGGTAATATAGGCAGTATAAGCGCCTCCCCAGCGGATCAGAACGTCTGTGTCCAGCGTACTGCCTGTACATTCCGCCGCGAGAAAAAGGATACCATTCGCGGCAATCAGCGCGATTGTAACCCACGGCAGATTTTTCCGAAAACTGCTTTCCATAACCACCCTCCTGCCCAAAACCATCTCCCATTATAATGATTTCCAAGCTGCGGCGCAAGTATGGCAAAACGGCTGCTGTCGCGCATTGTATCCGGCAATACCGCTTTTATACAGTGCATCGGCAGCTGTCATTGGGCAATGTGAAAATCCCGGCTCAGAGAAATAATACGGGCAAAAGTAAAGTTATCCGTGAAAGATATAGGATACGTCGGCAAATGAAACCCTGTCGCCGTCCGAAAGTACTTCCTCACACCCTTCGACCAGCGGCGTACCGTTCAGTGCAGAACCGTTTTTACTGTTCATATCCCGGAGATAGTATCGTCCTCCCTGATAGCGTATCCGTGCATGGATCCGGCTCACTGCCTGTGAGGGAATTACCCTGTCCGTAAGACCCGCCTGCTTCCCGATCAGAATATCCTTTTGCTCCAGCCGGATTTCCGGGCTCTCTTTGTCCGGGTTCTCCGGCTCAAGAAAAGCCCTGTGTACCGAAGAAGCCGCTCCGGCCGCAGAAAGAAGCATCGTCTCCCCTTCTTCCGTTCCTATGTTCTTTTCCTCCGCCTGAAATTCTTCAGGCTCTTCTTCATCAGAAAGTTCGTCGGCAACGGTCCCCGGGTCCTGCATGGTTTGTCCGAATAATTCTTCTTTTTCATATTGCTCTTCTCCTTTTTGTTTCTTTTTTCTGTTTTTCACTAAATAAACAGCTGTCGCAGCAGCCGCACAGCCTGC
>DCDB01000327.1 GCA_002316215.1 Lachnospiraceae bacterium UBA1066
CCGGCTGAGGCCGTGCTTCCTGAGGCTGTGCTGACTGAAACAGAGCCGCCTGAAGCCGTGCTTCCTGAGGCTGTGTTTCCTGAGGCTGTGCCGGCTAAGGCCGTGCCGGTTGAGGCTGTGTTTCCTGAGGCCGTGCTGATTCTTTGGGAACGGCCGCCGGAGAGGGCTTTGGAAATAACTGTCTGCGGAATGGCGGATGTCGCTGCATAAGTCCGCACGGGCTGAGGAGAACATACAAAGACCGCGGCAATGACCAAAAAGGCGAAAAAACGATTTTTAACGAGGCGGACAATGTTCGGGAAGGACTTCAGCTCTTTTCTTTCTGATTCGTTTTTTTTCTGTGGATTTTTCATTTTCAGGTCTCCTTAATGTTTTGAAATGGAAGGCGTATTTTTTTTATCGCTGACGATTTCTCCGTCAACCAGCGTTATGATCCGGTCGGCGTAAGCGGCCATTTCCGGATCGTGTGAGACGAGTACAATTGTTTCATGAAAGGCATGAGAAAATGAACAGATCATCTGCATGATCTCCGCCGTTGTATGGGAATCAAGATTGCCTGTAGGCTCGTCTGCAAAGACGACGTCGGGATGGGTGATAAATGCCCGGGCGATACCTGTCCGCTGCTGCTGTCCGCCGGACATCTGGCTGGGATAATGATCCTGCCGGCTTTCCAGCCCGACACGCCGCAGCATATTTTTCGCTGCCGCCTCACGGACGTTCTTCGGAACACCGCGGAACAAAAGCGGAAGAGCGACATTTTCCGCCGCTGTAAGTGACGGCAGGAGATTGTAGGACTGAAAGACGAATCCCAGATGTTTCTGCCGGAAAGCGGTCAACTGGTCTTCATTCAGGCGGGAGACCGGAATCCCTCCGATCATTACTCCGCCGCGCGTCGGTTTTTCCATTCCGGCAAGCTGATTTAAGAGAGTGCTCTTTCCGGATCCGGAGGCGCCGAAAATGCAGCATAATTCGCCGCGCATGATATTGAGATTGATGCGTTTTAAAGCTACAACGGTTTCGTCGCCTGTCGGATATTCTTTCCGCAGATTGCGGACTTCGATTACGGGGCGCATTCTTTCCGCCGGGGGGCCGGAACGGATCGTGTCCATTATTTTTTCCTCCTGTAATTTCTTTTGATCTGTGAGTCAGACCGAAAAACCCAAAAGCTTCCTGTCGGCAGGAAGCTTTCGGATCTTTTCATATGGGACAATCATACAGGAGAAACCTTTACCGGGTATTTGCGAAATCTTAAGATTTATAAAGAAATTCGGCGCGTCCTAAGCCAAAAAGTTTTCTGCAGGCAGGAAACTTTTTGACTTAGGACGCTTGCATCATAATATACGGTATAACAAAAAACGTATAAGGAGTAAAAAAGCGCTTTCCGGAAAATACGGGCCGCTGATAAAATCAGGATGTGAGAGGAAGACGGATAAGAAATTCGGAACTTAAGCCCTGTGAGGGGGTCGGCGAAAGCTGAATTGTTCCGCCTTCGAGCTCGACGATTCTTCGGGAAATGGAAAGGCCGAGACCGCTGCCTGTCTGTCCGGCCGGGACTGCGGGCTGTCCGGATACCTGGCCGGTCTCTTTTGAGAAAGCAGGACTTTGTCCGGGAGAGGTACGGTTCCGGGCTTCATTTCCCGTGAAAAAAGGTTCGAATATTTTTTCCGCGCGTTCAGGAGGAATTCCGATACCATTATCGCCTATGCGGATTACGGCGGTATCTTTCACTTTAGATATACTGAAGAACAGAATTGTTCCCAGCCGGTTATGGCGGATGGAGTTTGAAAGCAAATTTTCAAAAACGCGTTTGAACTGAAATTCATCCAGCATGCAGAAAATGGGTTCTTCCGGTATGCTAAGCTTCAGCGTGAACCCGGCAAGGTCGATTTCATCATATTTTTTTGCCAGATATTCGCGTGAATATTCACAGAGATCCGTTCTCACAGAATGAAGGCTAAAATCCGGATGGTCAATTTTGCTGTATTCGTGAAAGGCATTAATGAGTTCCGCCAGTTCATCTGATTTGCTGCGGATTGCCGAAAGGTACCGTTTCATTTCTTCGGGCGTCACTTTATCGTCGTTTATAGCTGCGGCATAGCCGGAAATGACAGTAATCGGCGTTTTCAAATCATGGGAGATGTCTGCAATCAGTTTCTGCCGTCCTTCGTCCAGCTCCTTTCTCCGCCTTTCGCTTTCGGAAAGAAGCGTTGTAAGCCGGTCGAAGCTTTCGCCTATTCTGCGGATTTCGCGTGTCCCTCCGCAGTCGCCGACCAGGACAGGATGCCCGTTTGCCTGAGCGAGGACGGCATCATTCAATTTATCAAGAGGACGCCGTATCGTACGGTTCAGATGCCGGATGAAAAGGCCGGAGGCCAGGGCAAAGAGCGGGATGAAAAGGAGCCAGATCTTCCAGGAATTATCATACAGGCGATAATACTCTTCATCGCTTATAAATGCGGTGTCTGAAGCCGTGTCTCCTATGCCCGTCAGGAAGAAGGTACTGTCGAGGTATAAGTTCCACAAAAAATAAATAAATGCAGTAATCAAAAAGAGCGTCAGGGCAAAAAGAAGGAAATTACGCGTCAGAAGACCGAAAAGGCTTCCGGATTCTTTTTTATTTTTCAATTTTGTATCCGAGCCCCCTTATCGTGATAATATATTCCGGATTTTTTGGATCGCGCTCCAGTTTTTCACGCAGTTTTGATATGTGAACCATCATTGTATTTTCGTCGCCTTCGAAAAAATTTCCGCAGACACCCTCATACAGCTGCATTTTCGTAAATATGCGTCCGGGTGAACGCATGAGCAGGGCAAGAATCTTAAATTCCATCGGAGTCAGCAGGATTTCACTTCCTCCCTTGGTCAGGCGGAAAGAGGCGGTGTCAAGACGAAGGTCGCCTGCGGTCAGAATGCCGTCCTTGGGCCTTGCGGAGCGCCGAAGCAGTGCCTTTACGCGGGCCACTACCTCAACGGGATTGAAAGGTTTCGTAATGTAATCGTCAGCCCCGAGATTAAGCCCGAGGATTTTATCATTATCCCCGCTTTTTGAGGAAAGGATCAGAACAGGGATGTCACTGTATTTGCGAAGAACCCGGGTGAGTTCGAAGCCGTTTATTTCA
>DCDB01000324.1 GCA_002316215.1 Lachnospiraceae bacterium UBA1066
CTTTTCAGGATCAATCGGCTTGGCAATATGTCCGTTCATACCCGCCGCAAGACATTTCTGGATATCCTCGTCAAAAACATCTGCCGTCATCGCTATGATTGAAACGGTTTTCGCATCCTTGCGGTTCAGGCTGCGTATCTCCTTCGTCGCCTGAAAACCGTCCATCACCGGCATACGGATATCCATCAGGACAGCACCGTATTCATTTTCCCGGCTTGCAGAAAACTTTTCAACTGCTTCCGCACCGTTTACGGCTGTATCGTACAGGATTCCCCTGCTTTCCAGTAAAGCCGATGCAATCTGCCTGTTCAGCTCATTATCCTCGCAAAGAAGAATTTTCAGGCATGTAAAACTTCTCTGTGAAGCCTCTGCAGCAGGCTTCCTTTCCTCCGGCTGTTCCTGCTGAACTTCCTTAAAATGAAGCCTGACCGTAAATTCTGTCCCTTCGCCTTCCTCGCTCTTTACGGAAATGGTCCCGCCCATCAGCGTTACAATCCTTTTGGCGATGGTGAGCCCCAGCCCCGTTCCTGTACCTTCATACCCGCTTTTCTGCTCCTGGGCAAACGGTTCAAAGAGATGCGGCATAAATTCGCTGCTTATTCCGATTCCGTCATCCCGGATTACAAAAACGGTATCCGGTTCCGCTGCGGCGGACGGTTCATCGTATACCGTGACACTGACATGACCGCCTTTCGGCGTAAACTTAACCGCATTGTTTAAAAGATTCAGAAATATTTTCTGCAGATTCATCTGGTCGGCAAGGATCATGCGCGCACGGCTGCGGGAGCTGTCAAAAGTAAAGGTGACTCCTTTTTGATCCGCCATTTCCCGGATCGGAACAGTAATGGATTCCGAGATCTTTTCCGTAAAAACAGGAGCCGGCTTAAGGGCGAGCTTGCCGCTGTCCGACTTTGAAACCGTCAGGGTATCATTTACCAGATTAAGCATCAGCTTTCCCGAAGACTCAATTTTCCTGATGTAATCGTCTTTTGTCTCATCGGATATTCCGGGAGTCTGTGCAAGAGATGAAAAACCGAGAATTGCGTTCAAAGGAGTCCGCATGTCATGGCTGATATCCGAAAAGAATTCATCTTTTGAACGTACGGCAGCTCTTTCTTTCAGCACCGTCCGGTAAAACCGCCACAAAAGCAGGCTGAGAGTAAGGCAGCAGACAAATAAAACACAGGCCCTTATAAGATTCGCCCAGGGGTGCAGTTCTACCAGGGCCAGGGTCCATTCATGATGGGGAACCGTAATCGTCCCGCAGTCGGCATGAGTTACGTCCAGATTTCCGTTGCCTTCTATGACCAGACGTTCGTTATTTTCATTGACGCAGAAAAGCTGGAAATCATAGCCGGATTCCGAAAGGTTTCCGAGTCCGACCGCCTCCAATGCATCCGGAAGGTCAAGGACAATCGCCGAAAATCCCCAAAAGTATTCCTTCCCGTCGGAATCCGTAAGGAATACCGGATTCCGGGCGACGAGTCCCAGGCCGCCCTGAATAAGATTGTACGGACCGGAGAGGGCAATGCTCCTTGTGTTGATTGCCAGCAGACAGTCCTCTCTCCGCTCCGGAATTTCCAAAAAATTCTTACCCATCACCGCCTCATTGCCCTCAAGCGGGTAGGAGTAGGTAGGAATGGCATTCGGCATATACTGTATTCCGCGTATTCCGCTGTCTTTCTGATAGACAATCGCTGCCACTTCGTTAAAAGTCGCCTCACTGATGTCTCCGTTTTCAAGCTTCACGACAGCCGCAAGCACATCCGTTTTATGGAAAACGGCATTGATGAAATTTTCCGTCCTCTCGGTATATGAAGACTTGATGCGATCCATATTTTCCTGCGATTCCTGCTGCAGGAAAATATAGAAGATTCCGGCTACCGCGGCCGAAATAACAAATCCGACGAAAAGGATCCAAAGATGCCGCGGTGTTTTTTTCTGCTCCTTCATGCCTTCTCCTCGCCGTCATCCTCTGCGGGAGCTGTTTTTCCGGCAGACAGAAGACTTTTCGAATCTTCGGTACCTGCCTCATATTATAACATTTATCCATAGCCTAAACAATGAAAAGAGCCTTCCCCTTATGACGGGAAAGGCTCTTTTCATAATCTTTTTCTCTCCTGTTTTCCTTGTGATCTTTTCTTGTGACTCACGGTTTATTGCAAAGAAAGAAAAAGCCGCAATCCTGCCAAAGTATGAATTTTCGATTTCTCAGGATTGACAGAGAAGTTTCACCTCACATATACTTCTCTATCGTTTCATAAAGTTTCTTCGGTTCCACCGGCTTTGCAACATGCCCGTTCATGCCGCAGTCCAGGCACTTTTTGACATCCTCGGCAAAGGCATCCGCCGTCATTGCCAGAATAATCACGGTCTTTGCATCCCTGCGCGCAAGTCTGCGGATCTCCCGGGCAGCTGTGTAACCGTCCATCACCGGCATGCGGATATCCATAAGGACGGCATCGTAATAATTAAGCGGGGAAGCGGCAAAATGCTTCACTCCCTCCTGCCCGTTTTCCGCAATATCCACGATTGCTTTCTTCTGTTCCAGCATGCTCTTTGCTATTTCCTGATTCAGCGGATGATCCTCGCAGAGCAGGATATGCTTACCATTCAGCTTTTCGTCCGCGCTTTCTTCCGGCTGCTCCTCCTTTTTTGCTCTGCTGCCATCTTTTTCAATATATTCGCAATCAAACGAGAAAATGAACTCCGATCCTTCACCCAGCTTACTTTTAACAGAAATGCTGCCGCCCATAGCTTCGAGTATCTTCCTGACAATCGCAAGCCCGAGACCGCTGCCCCTCATTTCCGAAGTGTCGTTGCGGCCCTCCTGCGTAAACGGATCGAACAGCACTTTCTGGAACTCTTCGCTGATACCGATACCGCTGTCCCGGATGGAAACATCATATCTGACCCTGTTCGGCGGTATCAGGGTTTCTCTTGCCGTGACCGTTATTTCTCCGCCTTCCGGTGTATACTTTACGGCATTTGACAGAATATTGAAATAAATCTGGTTCAGGCGCAGGATGTCGACAAGAGGAGCCCTGTTTTTATCCACCGGCGCATTAAAGGTAAGCTTCTGGTTTTTACTGTCGCACAGCGGCCGGATGACGGCATCGATGTAATTCATGAAATCCTCAAAGCGGTACGGTTCCGGATGAAGTTCAAATTTTCCGCTCTCCGCTTTCGACATATCAAGGACATCATTTACCAGACCGAGAAGAAACTTTGAAGAACGGTCGATTTTGGAAAGACAGTCCGCCGTCCGTTCAGGATTGTCCTGCTGCCACGCAATGTGCGTCATACCGATGATTCCGTTCAGAGGCGTCCGGATATCGTGGCTCATCCGTGACAAAAACTCCGACTTTGCCCGGTTCGCGGCTTCAGCCTCCTGCTTAGCCTTTATAAGCGCAAGGTTCCGGCGTTTCCGCCTGCCGGATGTTACAAGCAATAAAATAACGAGGCCGGTAAGAATCACTGCCGCTGCAAGAACCGCCGACATCAGAACCGGATACCTCCGCATCAGAAGTACCAGCGACAGATTTTCTTTCTGTACGGAATTATTCCCGAGAATGCTCTGCAGTTCATTTTCAGAAAGTCTCTGAAGAGACTTTGAAAGGATACTTAACAGAAGCCTGTCCGAGCCTTCCTGCACGCCCAGTGCAATCCCCTGTGTGATATTCTCCACAGACTTATAGCTGAAATTTTCATACTCGCTCATAGAGCGGTAATAATTCGCCTGATAATAGTTGAGGAACATGCAGTCAGCCTTCCCGGCTGCGACGGCATTCATTCCTTCCCCAAAAGTCTGGTATTCTTTTATCTGAAGCTCCGGATATTCCGCTTTTATCCTGCTCTCCAGATATCCTCCCTGTATGGCAGCCACTGTTTTCGGCACGATGTCGGAAGTCTTCGTCACCCGCATAACAGAACTGGTAACATAAGGCTGTGTAACAGACAGGCTGTGGTCTTTCGCCCAGATGTAATCGTAGCTCACCGCCATAACGATGTTCCGCCCGCCGGCACCGTCTTCCGGGAGTTCTCCGCTTATAGCGCTCTCTCCCGAAAATCCGCCGTCTGCAACACTTCCGGATGCTGAAGCTCTGTCTGCAGTGCTTCCGGACACTGAAGCTCTGTCCGCAGTGCTTCCGGTCGCTGCGGCTCTTTCCGCCGCGCTTCCGGCCTGAAGGTCTTCGCAAGCGGTGCTTTCTTCTGCCGCTGTGTCTGAACCTGCTGTATCTTTCTTATCTACGATGGTACTGTAAATATCCTGCGTCGAAGACGAAAGAACAAATCGGAAACGGATGCCGGTGTCCTCGCCGATGGCCCTTATGACATCCGGAGTAATGCCCGCGGCCTCTCCGTCAGTTTCATATTCAAACGGCGCCCAATTGGTCTCATAATAAACATCGACAACCGGGTTCGTCGCAAGATATGCCTTCTCTTCTTTTGTAAATCCCGAAGCCCTCGTAACCTTATTCCAAAAATGCCTCCTGTAGATTTCCGTATTAAACCCCGGATTGTAATCCAAAAGCTCCGCCATGGCATTATCCAGTTCCGCTTTAAGAGACGGATCTTTTTTGGACGTGGCTATATAGACCGGGGTGGGGCTGCATTTCGCAAGAATCATATGGCCGGACGGCGTATCCAGATAATTTGTCTGAACCACCGTATCCACCTCGCCGGCATCTAAAGCCGCAAACATGGCCACTCCGGTTTCATACGGTTTTGCGTTAAATGAAAAGCCCATAGTTTTCCCGTAGTCGCGGAGCTCATCAATAATCGTGCTGCCGTTCTCATATCCCACCGTCATCCCGTTGAAGGCCGCATAGTCATTATAGGAAAGTCCGGTATCCTCCCGCCCGTAGAGATAACACATTTCCGTACCCATGGCTTCATTTGAAAAATCAAACCAGGAAAGACGTTCATCCGTCTTCGTGACGTCAAGAAGAAGATCGACTTCCCCATTTTTCAGCATTTCAAGGCAGTTTGCCCAAGATGCTTCCACGTACGCGTAATTCCAGTCCGCATACTCCGCAACAGCCTGCAGATACTCCTTTTCAAAAGCAACCGTCTCGTTCAAAGTCCCGTTTGCGTTCTGCTTATCCGAATCATACAGGGCGACACGAACCGTACGTTTTTTCGCAGAAACGCCAGCGGACGTATCCACGGACGTATCAGAGGATGTATCCGAAGAAGCTCCCGCGGACGTATCCACGGACGTATCGGCGGACGTATCCTCGGACGTATCGGCGGATGTATCCATGGACGCATCAGCGGATGTATCCACGGACGCATCAGCGGATGTATCCAAAGAC
This sequence comes from Lachnospiraceae bacterium UBA1066, assembly GCA_002316215.1. Classification (GTDB taxonomy): domain Bacteria; phylum Bacillota; class Clostridia; order Lachnospirales; family Lachnospiraceae; genus Chordicoccus. The sequence continues at coordinate 5,319 of DCDB01000324.1, forward strand.
CCGGTCTCTGCTGTGTTCAAGGACGCGGCGGAAATGTCTGAAGGCGCACTCACGGATGCATCCGAAAACGCATTTACGGGCGCATCTATAAAGAGATTCGCAGCTTCAGCCGCAGACGGAAGCACAAGTAAAACACACAGTATTACGGCGGTCAGAGCCATTATTCTCTTAATAATATGCCTGTCCATATTTCATTCCTCCGCAATAAACGAAATCCCTTCCGTTGTTCTGTTGCTTGTCTACATTTTTTCCGGAGACTCTCCGTTACACAAAGGATTATTGCAGTTCCGCCGTTCCCGTGCTTTTTTACATTTTAAGCGGCAGGCCCTGCCCATCCGTGAAATTCCCGGTCGCGATCAGAACAAGATCGACAATCCAGCCGATCCCGAACATTCCGCCGGTAAACAGCCACAAAAGCCCCGTCCCGATCTTACCGACGTAAAACCGGTGGACGCCCAATACTCCCAGCAAAATGCAGAGCACAAGGGCTGCTGTCCAGCTTTTCGGACTGCAGCACCTGACATATTCCGCATCCCGCGCACGGACATAGCCCGGCTGCTGCAGGTCAACCGGAGCGCCATTTTCATACTGCTGCCCATCCTGCTGATAATTATAGTTATTGATAACCGTATAATTCATCTGCTCCGGCGCTTTTTTCGGAATCGCATACCCGCAGTATTCACAATGATCACCCGTCATAACAGCACCGCAGACCGGACATTTTCCTTCCATTAGTATATCCTTTCCGACTTTTCAAAATCTTTACTGAAGCCTGAGAAATTTCTTTACTGTCGTCATGTTTTAAGCAGCCATTTCCCTGCCGGCGCCTTGATCTTTTCTATATCTGTAGAAATTCTTTTATCGCCGCCATATTTTCAGCAGCCGTTTCCTCGCCGATCCGGTAAACGCGGCGAAGCTCGTCCGGATTCTTCTCCACCGACCCTATGTTCAGCGCTTCCGGCGGATAAATGACTAAAATCTCGCCGGCAGCAGCTTTCTTTTCGATTTCCGTCATCAACCGGTTGTAAGTCTCGCATCGGTCTTTTAAATCCTCGGCAATCGCCGGATATTTGGAAAGCAGTCTCACAAGAAGCTTCGTCTTTCTGCTTTTCTTCTTGCGATAACCCTTCGGCTGTGTCAGGACCACGACATTCCGGTCATAGCCAATGGATTCAAAAAAAGCGAGAGGCACCGAATCCGCACAGCCGCCGTCCAGATAAGCTTTCCCGCCGATCTCGACAGGACGCGATGCAATCGGCATACTCGCAGATGCCCGGAACCAATCCATATCCTCATCCTTTCCGGTCGTGCACTTATGATAGCAGGCTTTCCCGCTTTCAATATCCGTAGCAACGATCCAGAATTCCATGGGATTCTTCTCAAAAGTATCCGTATCGAAGATATCCAGCTTAAAAGGCAGATCCTGGTAGCAGAATTCCGCACCGTACAGATCCCCCGTCTTAAGAAGCGACTTAAAGCTGCAGTATCTTTTATCTTTGCAAAAACGCGTATTATAGCGGAGTGCCCGCCCGATCTGCTGCGATTTGTAGTTGCATCCGAAAACCGCGCCTGCAGAAACCCCGATGGCTCCGTCAAATTCAATATTTTCTTTCATCAGGCTGTCGATCACGCCGCAGGTAAACAACCCGCGCATCGCACCGCCTTCCAGTATCAGGCCTTTCTTCATTCAGTCCTCTCCTATAAGCTTCACAATTACCGGCTCGTGTCCGACGGCCGGCAGAAATTTCTTCATAATATCATCTGTTCGTATCCTGAGGCTTGCCGTGTTTTCGCACGGATGACAGCCGATATATCCGCCTTTCAGCACGTCCTCATCCATCAGAAGCTGCACGCGTTTTTCCTTGTCGTTCATCAGCCCCATCACAGAAACGGCTCCCGGATGGATGTCCAGAAACTTTGCGAGAAAATCTTCATTTGCAAATGAAAGCCGCGCAGCTCCGATCTGCCGGCTCAGTTCCTTCGTCTTAAACTTCTTCCCGCCCGGCATCATCAGAAGATAGAAATCCGTCTGCTGCCGGTTGCACAGAAAGAGGTTCTTGCAGATCGTCGCGTGCAGCGCCTCGTCAATCGCAAGGCAGGCTTCCATCGTATTCGCCCGCTCATGGTCGATCCGTTCATATTCAATCCCGAGTCCGTCCAAAAAATCATAGACCCTTATTTCCCGTTCTTCCCGGCCGTCTGTATCCTCCGGCCGGCCTTTCTTAAGTTCAAGCATGCCCTGCTGCCGTCCTCCTGCTTTTATCCCGCAAATCCATCCCGAAATATTATCTTTAAAATTCTTTCTGAAATTTCATTTAAAATATTCTGATGCAAGTAACAAAGAACTGCCTGGCTCCCTGCACATCCGCTTTCCGTCAGACATGTAAAAAATGGATACTGTCCCATATGTGCTGTTTCAGCCACGCTGCCTTTTTTTCGTAGCCGCCTTCAGATTTTTCAAAAAGCAGTCCCGCGTACGCAAACATCCGTTTGCTATACTGCAGTGTCCCGCTTTTTTTTATCTCTGCCGTCCTTCCTTCGCGCTCCATCAGATCGTTTGCACCTTCGGAGTATCCTTGCATATCCGTCGCGTCTCCCGCCTGTCCCCGTATTTCTGCTGCAGCTTTCTCATGCTCACACAGTTTTTCAAGAGCAAGCGCGCTGAAAATATCAAAACAGTTTTCCTTCAGGAACTCCAGGATGCATTTTTCTTCCGGGCTTAATTCTGTTTCAAATCTAAGGATCGGAAGCGGCCTTTCTCCAAAAACCGCGAAATGCTTCTTAAGGCATTCCTCCCCCTCCGGGAACAGGCATTTACCCGAAAGAAGCGGACTCCAAAGTTCTGCAAGATATATCAGATCATCAAGGGTCTGATACGACAGCGGCTGAAGTCCCGAGCTTTTCGACAGGAACCAATTAGCTGCCGCCATTGTGCGGTTCCCTTCATTTTCAACAAAACGGATTTTTTCTGAGACCCTGCTTTGTGTCTTTCTGAAATATTTTTCCTTCAGCACCTCGCCGCCTGTTTCAGCGATCTTCTGATTGAGGAGTTCCTGATAAATGTAGGGATTCTCAAGACTTTGCAAGCGGGCGCTGTTTTTTGCTCCTGGTACGGAAGTACGCTCTGCATACCGGGTAAGCGTAATCTCTCCCCAGTCAAGCATCAGGCTCAGATTTTTCTGGCTTATGGAGTAATCCCTGAGAATTCTTGAAATCTCCTCCGCCGTTATAATGTTTTCCTGAAAGCTTCCTGCCCGCCGTTCAGACTTTTCTGAAGACATGTCTTTTTCTTCCATAAATCTCCCCACAATAAAATCGGAGCGGATATTATATACGCTGCTCCTTCGATCAATCCGGACAGCGGTATCTTCTGCGTCCGGCAGTCGCTTTTCCATATTCAATAGCTTCTGTCGGACAGCCGGAAATACAGGCCATGCAGTGCGTGCAGTCCCCCAGCCATTCCGGTTTTCCGTCGGCAAGACAGATATTATTCAACGGGCAGACTTTGACGCAGGTGCCGCAGCCCGTGCATTTATCGGTTGCATAAAATTTCTTATCTTTTACCGTCATCGCAAAGAAAGCCCTGTTGACCGCCGTACTTTTGAAATTTGCTCCGGCTGTACGTTTATCCGAACCCATAGGTTTTCTCGCCAGGATATACTCCGCTATCATCCGAAGTTTTCCTTCCGATTCCCCGACAATTTTCTCAGCGTCCTCTTCCGAAGGAGCATCATACATGACAATATAATTTTCCGGCATAACCACCTTCCGGCAGCCCATATAAATAAAGTTCTTTTTATCACAAAGGTGTCTGGCAAATGCCGCCGAACTGCCGTTGTCCTCCCCGCAGGTCATGATAAAGTACGCGGAACTGCTGCCGTGGAAATGATTTTCTTCAATCCATTCCGTAACAACCGGCGGAAGGTTCCAGGCATATGTCGGCATGACGAAGACAAAAGGTTTTTCAGAACCGAAAGAAAAGTCATCCGGCACTTCCCCGGCATGTTTCATTTTCATGCGATCATTGATTGATATCAGTTCGTCCTTTGTAAAGGACGCGAGTCTTTCCGCTGCATACCTGCTGTTTCCCGTACCAGAAAAATAAAAGATCATACCGACACCTCCTGCAAGTCATCTTTTCTCTAATCAGACGGAAAAACCCCCGTCCAAGAAACATTAAGGCGGGTGCCAAAATTACTTTTGACACCCGCTTTCATTATACACGAAACCATAGAGAAAATGTATATTTTAAAGTATTTTATCGTACTTGTCCACTGCCTCCTGACCTTTATTTCTGATTCATACTTCTGATTTTTACTACTGGTTTTACTTTTGGTTTTTATCTTTTGGTTTTTAGCTTTTGGTAATTACTCTATATCTTCACTCGGGCCATCTACAACGTGAAGTGCCATAAAACCGATAAAAAAGACTATCCCCATGACAATCTCCCATGTAAGGTCATTGTGAGAAAAACTGGCGACAATAGTATCAACAGCCATATACGATAAAAAAGCGCTTCCGATAACGCCAAGTATCCAGAATCCCACATGTGTAAACTTCGCTAAGGAATATAATAAGAAAAACACTCCCAGCCCTATGAGTACAGCGAAAGCCGGGTGCATGCCTTTATTGTAATAGGGAACCAACACCCCTACCATTAATGCTGTAAAAGCACAATCTGCACCTATAATATGCCTGAAGAATGCCAAAACCATATATCCAATAGTCAAAATTATTATAACTGCCATATAATCCACCCCCTCCGCAGAATTATTATTATTGATATCTATTATAGTAGCATATTAAGTTAATATTTCAAGTATTTTTGTATTATTTAAATATGTTGATAATATTTTTAGTGCTTTACAACAAATGGGATGTAAACATTTATATTGTCAAATATCACTGCTTCCCTGATTTGCTTTAAAAACTATGTCTTCACTCTATGCCGACACCTTATGTCCTCTCTCTAAACCCGTCATCTTATTTTATTAGCCTTAGACACTGCAGTTACAAGTAAATTCAATGAAATTCAAGAATTACACGTAGCAAAGTGCCGCGGATGCCGGACGGGCGGCTCGGATTACGCGTAATCGCAAAGCAAATCATGAAATTACACGTAACAGAGTGCCACGGATACCGGACGGGCGGCTCGGATTACGCGTAATCGCAAAGTAAATCATGATTTTACACGTAACGGTATACCGTGGATGCGGCAGCAGATCGGCAGACATGTTCATAACTTAATAGAGACGGAGCTCGATGTTTCGAACTCCGTCTCTATTCTTTATCACATATTGGGCAGCAGCGATACGATGAGACCCAAAAGCCAGATACAGAAGAGGAAGATCGGCACGGCTTTTTCTCTGGTAATGATTGCGATGTATTCGCGGACGAAAGCATTCGGCCAGTAATAAAGCGCTGTGCGGCAGCCCACGCCGGCCGCCTTTATATGCTGCTTGTGCGCGTAAAAACCGGTACGGAAGACATGGTAGTTATTTGTTACGAAGATAACCCTGGGTGCCTCGCGCTTGCGTTTTGCTTCTGCAGGCGCACCCGTCCCTGCTGCTCCTGAAACCTCCGCTGCACCTGTACCAGCAGTCATTCTGTCGATAATTTCCTTGGAAAACCTTAGATTCTGCCATGTGTTTTTTGACTGGTCTTCAATAAGGATATCTTCTTCCGGAATTCCCTGCGCCAGCAGGTAAGTCTTCATGGCTGACGCCTCAGATACTTTCTCGTCGCCGCCCTGGCCGCCGGATGCAATCAGCTTTGTTCCGGGACCGGATCTTTTATAAACTTCAACAGCCTTATTGATCCGTGCTGCCAGAAGGGGCGTCACCTCTGTCCCATGAAGCAGGCCTGCGCCATGGATAATAACAAAATCACATTTCTTCCGCCTGGGAAGGATAAGGCAAAGTTCCGAATAAATAAGAAAACCCATAAATGTCGCGAGGACGTACACAAGCATAATTGTGACGAGGATAATCAGGGAAATGAGGGCCATCGGAAGCTGCCCCATGGCAAGCGACAGAACCACAAAAATAAATGCTCCCCAGATAACTGCCGCAAACAGGATCGACAGGCTGTGGGCAAGTGAAAATCCCTCTTTTTTAATAGTGATCACTCCTGCAATAACAAACACAAGCGGCATGATCAGCACGGCAATGCCTGCCAGTATCACCGCCCATGTCACAGCTGTCCTTAAAAATGTATTCGCCGTGTCGGTGAATAATACGGCATAAAGGAAGAAGAAAATGCTGATCAGCATTAAAAAGACATTCCGAAACGCCCTTTTATCCACAACAACTGACAAAATAAAAACAGCCAGCGTAATTAAAAACACAATCCATGGAATCATAATCAATGCCTTTCCTGTAAATCATATCTAATCCCGCACCCGGAGGTTTATATCCGGGGATTTGCGTCCGGAGATTTGCACCCGGAGATTTGCGTCCGGAGGTTTACGCAGGATTCCCGGTCTTAACTTTCCTGTCTGAGAGCCTAGGTCCGGGACTCACTGTCTGAATTAATATTCTCTTCAACAGCTTCATACGTTTTATTTAAATCCAGCACAAAGAGCGGCGGATCATCGGGAATCACAAAATCAAGCCTGGCTGACAGCTGTCCCATAAGAGACTCATCGGCCTTCATCCGCTCCCCGCTGTCTTCTTTCAGAGTCTCAGCTCCGCTCACGCAAAGGGAAAACCTGTATTTTCCTGTCCTGAGCACAATGCAGGCCTCTTCTTTTTCTTCTGATGACGTGCCTCCGAGTGCCTTCAGTGAGAGAACCGGAAGAATATTTCCGTGATAGCTGAAAATGCCTTTTATATATTCCGGCTGCCCAGGCAGCTTCGTGATCAACGGAACCGTAATAATCTCTTCGACATTTTCTGCGGGAATTGCAAAACGCAGCTTCTGCTCTCTTATGACCAGCAGCAGGTTACTTTTCTCCCTGTGTGTCTCCATTCTGCTTTTTTTCCTTTCCGCATATTCTGATCAGATGGTCTGCGTTAAGCATCAGGCCTATTTTTCCTGTCTCTGTTATTGTAACACCAATAATTCCCGTCCGCTCACGATAATTACGGCCAAAAATGGACGGAAGTACTTTTTCGACAGTGATCTGCTGACCGACAACCGGTCCGGTCATGAGTGCCGCGCTATTTCCCGCGCTCCTGATCAGTATGATCCGCCGGACATCATTTTCCGTCTCTTCATAAAGGCGGAACATATCAAGAACAGGAATCATTTCATCCGTGCGAAGCCAAAGCCTGCCGTCAATTTCCTGAATATCCTTATCCAGTTCTTTCTGGCTGCAGATTCGAAGGATACTTCGGATCGGTATCATGCAGATGCAGGAGCCTACAAGAAAGCGGATACATTCGGCGGATGTCACGGAAACAGGAACTTCCATGATAACGGAAGATCCCTTTCCCTGCGTACTTTTCAGCATTACACTGCCGCCAAGATTATTAACCATGCTCTGGGCAACATCCATGCCCACGCCGCGGCCGGAAAATTGGTTTGCCCGGTCGTTTGTCGTAAGCCCCGGAGAAAACACAAGACCAAGTATTTCCTCATCACTATACTGTTCCGGGCTCTTCGTCAGAAGGCCCCGCTCAAGTGCTTTTTGTAAAATGAGTTTCCGGTTCATTCCCGCACCGTCATCTTCAACGGTAACGCGCAGGTGATCGGTAAGATTCTCAAACTTCAGGGTCACTGTACCGCAGGGATCTTTTCCCGCAGCCGTACGCTCTTCAGGGGATTCTATGCCGTGATCCGCTGCATTCCGCAGCAGATGGATCAGAGGATTCGTAAGGGTATCAAGAAGATTACGGTCAGCCTCTAATTCTCCTCCGACAATCTTCATACGGATCTGCTTGTTCTCACGCATGGCAATATCTCTGACAAGACGCTGATACTGAGGCAGAATCGATGCAACCGGCATCATGGATATAGAGGCAACCAGTTTCTCAAGATCGAGGAAAAGACGGTTCATCGTCTGGACCTCATTTTCTATCGCCCCCCCTTTTACGAGTTTTTTCAGGGAGGCGCCCAGGATGGCATTCGCTGTAATCAGTTCTCCTGTGACATCCTGGAGATGTGTAACATGCTCCCAGGATATCATGCTGAATTTATTCTGTCCATTCGGAGACGCTGCTTCTCCAGGCTCGCTCCTGGTTTCTTCTCCGTCGGATTTTATCCCGGCCGCCTGAGTTTCTCCTGCCGGCCTTCCGATTTTCTCAATTTTCTTAACATAAGGCGAGGATATTACTTTTTTCTCTGCTTCATCCGGCCTGTCTGTCACAATCTTAAGCAAAAATCCTTTTTCAGCGATCTGGGCAGCTGCCTCCGGCGCCTCCAGATTGGGCGGAACCGTTGCTACCTTTTTGCAGAGCCCCCGTATCTGCCTCACCAGCATAAAGGCCCGGACATTTTCCATCTGGCAGTTCGCGTGCAGGAACACCCGCCATGTAAGTTCTTCAACTTCTGCCGCACTGCCGGCGGCCTTCGCACCGGCCGTCAAATCCTCTCCGGCAGGAGTTGTTTTTACAGGGCTTTCCTCCGCAGAGCTCTTCCCTGCAAAGTTTTCCGCTGCAGCGTTTTCCGCTGCAGGACTCTTCCCTGCAGAGTTTTCCGCTGCAGCCTTTTTCTCCGCAAGGTTTTCTCCTTCGGCATTTTCCTCTGCTGTTTTTTCTCCCGCAGGATTCTTCTCTTCTGCATGATTTGCCGGCTTTCTTACTCCGGCATCATCCGTTTCTTCTCCTGCTTTTCCAGCCTCTCCTGAGTTCCTGCCTTCATCCGGGTTACCTGTTCTTCCGGCGCTCTTTCTCTCTTCCCCTGCCTGCGGCCCGGAGCTAAAAAAAGCAATTTCTTTATTTATTGCCGCAATAACCGTCCCTGCGCTCCCCGGACGAAAATCTTCCTGGGAAACCCGGCTGTTTTCATTTTCAATGTAATCAGAAAAAAGATACATGAGGTCGAAAATCCGGTTCTCATATCCCTGCATTCGTTCAGGCTGATCACGGAAAATGAGGAAAAGATCCTCCATCCTGTGTGTACAGGTGCTGATATCCGCCAGCCCCATGACCGCAGCCGAACTTTTTATTGTGTGGACTGCGCGGAAAACAGCATTGATATCTTCTTTCGAAAAATGATTTTCCTGTACAGCTCCGGCCTGCCTTGTGTCAAACATTTCCATGAGCTCGGCCGTCTCACGCTGATACAGTTCAACCATAGATTCCAGATCCGCACTGAAAAAGCCCATTCTCTTACCCCCGAAAACTGCCCTGTTACAGAAATCATGCATCCTATTCGAAAGAGCTGACGAATTTCTTACACGCTGTCTTTGAAAAACCGACAGATTTTTAAGGTGCCGTATTCGAAGAGCGGACAGCCTGCTTATGCGTCGTATTCAAAAGCGCTGACAAGTTTCTTAAGCATCTGCATCTGGCTGGTAAGTTCTTCGCTGGAAGCTGCACTTTCTTCGGCCGTCGCCGAATTTTCCTGTACGGCGCCTGAAATCTGTTCAATACTTTCACGCAGCTGGATCACGGCCGTTGCCTGTTCATTCGAAACGCGTGAAATGGACTGAACCCTGTTTACCGCATCCTGTGTTGATTTTGAAGTCTGCTGCAGTTTCTTCGAAGTTTCTTCCGCCATATCCGCTCCCTGTACCATCAGGTCGACCGTCTTTCCGATCATATCGCTTGTCGAATGGCTGGCTTCCGTCGTCTTTTCCGAAAGCCGGCGGATTTCATTTGCCACAACAGAAAAACCCTTGCCGGCTTCCCCGGCCCTTGCAGCCTCTACGGCCGCATTTAAGGCAAGAATATTTGTCTGGAAAGCAATGTCCTCAATGTCCTCGATGATGCCTGTGATGTCCCGTGACATATCCCTCATGCTGTTCATGACGCGGCTCATCTCCTGGACCTGCCGGCTGCTGTCACGTATATCCTCTCCGACGGATTCCGTCAGACGGCTGGTTGCTGCTGCATTATCGGCGCTATCCTTTACCCTGTCCGAAACATCGTTAATGGTTGCACTCAGTTCCTCGACGGAACTCGCCTGCTCGATGGTCGCCTGGGAAAGCGACTGTCCGCTTCCTGCAATCTGCTCCGCTCCGCGGACGACCTGATCGGCGCTGCTGTTGATCTGGATCATCGTTTCCGTCAGGTTCTTAGAAATCTTGGCAAGCGAATCCTTTATGGAAATGAAATCCCCTTTAAATTCTACTGCCGGAACATAATTCAGTTTTCCGTTCCCGATGGCGCTCATGCCGTTATCGATCTCACGGATATAGCGCTGCAGAGCGGCAATGGTGCCGCGCAGGCTTTCCGCCAGCTGCCCGAGCTCGTCCCGGCTCGTATATTCTATATGCTGCGACAAATCCCCTTCCGCCAGCTTCTTAGCGGCATTTTCCATCTCCGTAAGCGGGCGCGTTATGCCGCGCGTGAGAATAGTGCAGAGAATAATTGCCAGAATAACCACAGCCGCTGTCAGGATTAAACCGATCGTCCCCTGGCGCGCCACCATGGACAGGATGCTGTCATGCTTAGTCTGAGCGCGCGTCTGCGCCCTCTGAATGATTGTGTTAAGCGCATCATCCATCGACTTGCTGTTCGTAATCATGTCTCCGTTGGACAGCGTAATCGCATTTTCCGTCTGTCCTGACGTATAAAGAGATGTCAGTTGCTGCATCTGGGCAGTCATATCGTTGTACGTATTTTTTATCGTGGTCAGCTCATCCTTGGACTGCAGAGGAAGATTGTCCAGTGTATCAAGATCGGTTCCCATTGTTGTAAGATCATTTTCTGCGTCCGAAATTTTCGAATTCAGGGCAGTCTGAGCGTCAGCATCGGACAGCTTATCAACGTTTACCGCTGTCAGAGCAACACGGGCAAGGTTCTTGGCATAGCTCTGAAGATCCGTCTTCACTGTCAGGCTGGCCTCTACAATATGAAACTCGTCATCATAAAAAGCTGTCATGTCAGTCTTGATGCTGTTTAAGCCGAACTGTGTCGTAATAAGCATGACCAGCACAAAAATGATCACCGCAACAAAAGCAAATATGATTTTTTTCCCGATCTTAATATTCCTGAAACGTCTCATGACCATACCTCCTCAGCCCAGCAGATTTGTCACAACATCGATAAGCTGTTCTTTTTTAAAAGGTTTTACAATAAATTCGCTTGCTCCGCTGCGTATGGCATCCATAATCATTCCATCCTGACCGATTGCGGAACACATAATAACCTTTGCCTCGGGTGAAATGGCAACAATGCGCTTCAGAGCCTCCAGACCGTCCAGCTCCGGCATCGTTACATCCAGAAGCACCAGATCCGGATTTTCGGATGCAAAAAGCTTAACCGCTTCCAGGCCGTTGCAGGCCTCAATAACATTTGTATAGCCGGCTGTCAGAAGCGTGCTGCGTATCAGCTTACGCATAAATGCCGCATCGTCTGCGATCAGTATCAATTTCTCTTTCATTTTTTATCTGCCTCACTTTTTATATCTTTACAGCATTGCCGAACAATTTCTTTTGCTATCAGCTCCGGCGGAAGCAGTTTATCCACGCCGCCAAGCTCCCATGCCGCACAGGGCATCCCGAAAACCGCACAGCTTTCCTTATCCTGCCCCAGCGTATAGGCGCCTTCATCATGCATGCATTTAAGGCCGCGGGCGCCGTCCTGGCCCATGCCTGTCAGGATCACTCCGATTGCTTTACTCCCTGCGGACTGCGCTGCTGACCGGAAAAGGACATCCACCGACGGACAGAACCCTCCGTATTTCTCCGTGCTGCCGGATCTTACGCAGTAGCCGTCTTTCGTCCGGCGGACGGTAAGCTGACTGCCTCCCTTTGCAACGATGGCGCTTCCCGGCAGAACAGGATCTCCGTCCCTTGACTCACAAACCTTAAGCCTGCAGAAATTATTCAGCCTCATAGCGTATGCCTTCGTAAAATCAGGAGGTAAATGCTGTACAATCACAATTCCCGGAAGATTTTCCGGAAGGTTTTCCAAAAGCTGGAGCGTCGCCTCGGTGCCTCCGAGCGAAGCGCCGATCACAATGATGCGGTTTCTGAGCTTCGCCTCATCCGCCGGCGTTTCCGCATTTCGGAATTTTAAGACCGGTGTTTTTCCGGCGATTATCCCGACAGACTGTTTCCCCGGGCTTTCTTTTATACCGGACGGCGGATGGTCACGGGCTCCCGAATGTATCCCTGCCTGCATTTTTATTTTAAGCTTTAATAGAAGTCGGAACTGCTCCGCGCCTGCCGCTCCGGCGTCCTGCATTTTTTCAATGAAGTCGCCCGCTCCGATTCCTATTGCCTTTTCACAGGCTTCGGCATCCCCTGAAACTGCGATAACCGGAATCTTCCATCTGCGGATGATTTCTTTAAGCAGTTCCAGGCCGCTGATATCCGGAAGCTGAAGATCCAGCGTTATAACGTCCGGCTTGACGGAGGGAATCATCTCCAGCGCCCGGCTTCCGCAGTCGGCGGTTCCCGCTGCGGTAAGGCATTCGTCCGACTCAATAACCTTCTTAAGGTACATTTGGTAAAGTTTCGAATCTTCAATAATCAAAACCTTGATTTTTTCCTTTATCATGTCCTCACCTCCGGTTTTTGATATACCGCGGGCTGGATATACTTAAGATGATTCGGAATGGTAATCAGGCTTTCCGTATGCCCGATCATAAGATATCCTCCTTTTTGCAATGCACCGGATAACTTCTTAATCAGATTTTCCCTCTCCCCGTCCTCAAAGTAAATAAGCACATTTCTGCAGAAAATTATATCATAGGTCGGCGCAATCGGAGGCATTTCCAAAAGGTTCTGTCTTTTAAAGCTGACAAAGGAATGCAGAAGTTCCCGGACTTTGAACTGACCGTCATGGAATTCTTCGCAGTATGCTGATTGCCAGGCCTGCGGCAGCCTCGCATAATCCGCGCTGTTATAAAAGCCCCTCTGCGCCGCCGCAATCGCAGTTTCCGAAAGATCAGTCCCAAGGATATAAAAGGGAATCTGCAGTTTGCCGGCTCTCCTTAAGTCCAGCAGTTCCATGGCAAGAGTATAGCATTCCTGTCCGGTGGCGCAGCCTGCGCTGAAGATACGCAGCGGCCTTATCCGGTTGGAAGGAAGTGCCGGAACAATGATCCGGCGTATAAAGTCGAAATGCTGCTCCTCGCGGCAAAAAAATGTATAATTCGTCGTCAGAAGATCCATCATCCGCCGTTCCATGGCGCCCGTTTCGTCATTTTGAAGTTTTTTCCAGTATTCGGCATAGGATCCTGATTTGGAACGCGCAAGCTCAATCCAGAGCTTACTTTCGATAAGGTACTTTTTCTTTTCCAGATTTATGCCGTAGTGTGAACGTATGTAAGGGTACATCTTACTAAATTCCGCGTCATTAAGTTCAATCATGCCGTTCCTTCCGCATTAAGCAGAAGAATGCCTGCATCGCCTGCAGGAGCCGCGCAGGATTGCTCTTCCTCTGACAGTATTTTTATTTCGGCAGCCCGGTCTGCCGAATAAGCGATGCAGCCCGCACCGTTCCGGCATAAAAGAGTAAGGCGCGCCGGCCTGTTTCTTTCAAATGAAACCACCGGGAACACATAGCCGCCGTAATATGATATACCGCATATTTCTTCAGGCGCCCCCGGCACTGTCATCACTTTAAGATCAGGCAGTATCTTTATAATAACCGAAACCGGCACGGCAAAACTGACGCCGCCCAATCCGGCGCACAGATATTTTTCATCCGCCGTCCCGCTTCCGGAAC
>DCDB01000080.1 GCA_002316215.1 Lachnospiraceae bacterium UBA1066
CTTCCCGAAGAGGCTTCCGGTCTTGACTCTTTCCCAGAAGTCTCCGGTATTTCTTCTTCATCCGCCTTCGTCGCTGCCGTTTCCGGTGATTCCCGCGATTCCCGCGATTCCACGTTTCCGGAGCCCAGCGGCATTCCGCATTCCGAACAAAACTTTGAACCGGCTTTATTTTCTGTCCCGCAGACCGGGCATTTAAGCATTGACATCCGCACCGACATCCTTTCTGCGTAAAAACCGTGTGGCTGATACTTCGAAATATAAACTACCCGTTTTCCCGCTGTTATAGCAGCAAGCTGTGCCGCGTGTTCCCGCTGTAATAGCATCAAAACTGTGCCGCCTGTTTCCGCTGTTATAGCGCCAAAACTGTGCCGCCTGTTTCCGCTGTTATAGCGTCAAAACTGTGCCGCCTGTTTCCACTGTAATAGCATCAAAACTGTGCCGCCTGTTTCCGCTGTTATAGCGTCAAAACTGTGCCGCCTGTTTCCGCTGTTATAGCGTCAAAACTGTGCCGCCTGTTTCCGCTGTTTATTGCGTCAAAGCGGCGCCGCCTGTATTTCCGCTTCGCAAGCGCAAACACCGGCTCGTCATTTATCCGGATGCACATAAAATGATGCAGGCGCCGGAAAAAACCTCCGACACTTGCATCATAATATCACATAAATGCGCTGCTGCGGTAACTTTTTCAGAAAGCCTGCTTTAAATCCGCAATAATATCATCAATGTTTTCAAGCCCGATTGACAGCCGTATCGTATTCGGAAAAATGCCCTGGTCGGCCTGTTCTTCTGCAGAAAGCTCCGCGTGCGTCGTGCTGGCCGGATGTATAACGAGGCTCTTGGCATCCGCAACATTCGCCAGCAGGCTAAAAAGCTGAAGTCTGTCGATAAAAGCCTGTGCTTCTTTTTCCCCGCCTTTGATGCGGAAGGTAAAAATCGAGCCTGCGCCTTTCGGAAAATACGTTTTATAGAGCCTTTGCTGTTCCGGGTCAGTGCTGAGGGAAGGGTGGGAAATACTTTCCACCTGAGGAACAGTCTTAAGATACTCAAGGACTTTCAGTGTATTTTCCACATGCCGGTCAACGCGGAGGGAAAGCGTCTCAAGCCCCTGCAGAAAGATCCAGCTGGAAAATGGAGAAATTGTCGCTCCGGTATCCCTCAGAAGGATAGCCCTGATCCGGGTAACAAAAGCTGCTTTTCCTGCTGCTTCCGTAAAACTGATGCCATGATAACTCGGGTTTGCCTCTGTAAGCTGAGGATAACGGTCTGCATGAGCCGACCAGTCAAAGGTTCCCCCGTCGACAATCACGCCGCCGATTGCCGTGCCGTGGCCGCCGATAAACTTCGTCGCCGATTCAACAACGACATCCGCGCCGTGTTCAATCGGACGTATAAGATAAGGCGTCGCAAAAGTATTGTCTATAATAAGCGGAAGTCCGTGTTTATGCGCGATAGCCGCTATGCCGTCGATATCCGCCACCTCACCGTTCGGGTTTCCGAGAGTCTCAATATACAGCGCTTTCGTGTTCTCCTGAATCGCAGACTCAAATTCCGAAAGATTGAGCGGATTGACGAACGTTGTATCGATACCGTAGTCCACAATCGTATGTTTAAGAAGATTGAACGTTCCTCCGTAAATATTCTTTGCTGCTACAATATGATCTCCCTTCAACGCGACATTTTCAATAGCATACGTTACGGCCGCAGCTCCTGAGGCCACAGAAAGACCGGCGACGCCGCCTTCCAGCGCCGCTATTCTCTGTTCGAAAATATCTTCCGTCGGATTTGTCAGCCTTCCGTAGATATTCCCGGCATCCCTAAGGCCGAAGCGATCCGCTGCATGCCTGCTGTTTTTAAATACAAAAGACGACGTCTGGTAAATGGGCACTGCCCTGGAATCTGTTGCGTGATCATAATCTTCCTGCCCGATATGAAGCTGCTTTGTCTCAAACTTCCAGTTTTTAACGGTATCTTCCGTAATCTCTGCCATAATTTTCTTCCTCCTTTAATCTCGCCTACTTTTTCTAGTATATTAGTAGGAATACTATGATTTGTCAAGATGTTTTTTCGAAAACCTTGACAAGTCCACAGGAAAAACTTTTAATAGGATGATGTAAATGACAAAGTACTTTTGGGCTTTTGAGCCTGCATGCTATAACGGCAGTATTATCCGATGCATTACAGTATATACATAAAAAGGACGGAAATAAAATGCTTAATGAATTTTCGAGAACACAGCTGATTTTCGGAAAAGAAGCTATGGAAAAGCTGGCTAAAAGCCGGGTGGCAGTCTTCGGAATCGGTGGCGTCGGCGGCTATGTCATCGAAGCACTCGCGCGCAGCGGCATCGGTACGCTGGATCTTATCGATGATGACCGCGTCTGCCTCACCAACATCAACCGGCAGATTATCGCCACGCGAAAAACAATAGGACAATATAAAGTCGACGCCGCGGAAGCACGTCTCATGGACATTAATCCCGCGCTGACGGTCAATAAACATAAATGCTTCTATCTGCCCGAAACCGCGGCTGCTTTCAGTTTCGGAGATTATGATTATGTTGTCGATGCCATAGACACCGTCACAGGAAAGATTCAAATCGTCCTGGAAGCCAAAAAAGCGGGGGTGCCTGTCATTTCCTGCATGGGTGCGGGAAACAAAGTCGATCCCACGGCTTTCAGAGTAGCGGATATTTATAAAACAAGCGTCTGCCCTCTTGCTAAGGTTATGCGGCGGGAACTCCGCAGACGGGGCATAGAAAGTCTCAAGGTCGTTTATTCCACGGAGCCGGCTCTGCGTCCCATAGAAGACGGAGACATCTCCTGCCTAAACCACTGCGTCTGCCCGCCCGGAACGGCCCGGAAATGTACCGAAAGACGTGATATTCCCGGCTCCAACGCTTTCGTTCCTTCCGTCGCCGGCCTGATCATCGCAGGAGAGGTCATTAAGGACCTGACGCACTTCGATCCGGAGAAACGTTCGTAAAGTGCATCTTCCATCCGGGCTTTCACTCGTTCCGGTCCTTAAAGAAATGTATCTTTGCTCCGGCGTTTTACTCGTCCCAGCCTTCAAAGAAACGGATATTTACACCGATGCTGCGCACGATTTCATCTTGTGCGGCATCGATATCTTCCGGATCTGTTATCGCAGGAAGCTCTGCGTCTTCCTCTTCGAGCTCAAGGCTGATCCATTCCCTCTCGGCCTCAATGGCATTCCTGATAGCATCGTCCAAACTGTCGCCTGTCACACGGCACATAGCAAGATCGGGAAAATATCCCTCAAAACTCCCCTGTTCTGTCTTCTTAAAAACTGCCGGATAAGTAAATTTCATAACCGAATACACTCCATTCATTTTAAGTATAAGTTGATGCGGGTGTAAAAGTGCCTTTTACCCCTTTGATGCTCCGGACTGCTCCATCACTTTGCAATACCCCGGATTTTCAAAACACCCGTTATCAGCGCAACGGATTTATTATAGCATAACCAGGAGCTTTCAATTTACTTCTTTTATGTTTTATTGTATGATAAAAAAATCGGGAGAACTAAATGAGAAACAGGGGGATAATAAAATGTCTGAGAAAAGTAAACTGTCTAACGGTGCTATCTATCGCAAAACATTTTGTTTTTCATTAAGGAGGCTTCTTCTTGACCTGATTGCACTGATTATCCTGATTGCCGCCACGGTGATCGGCTTTTATGTAACCGGGCAGTCTTTAATCGGCCTGGGAATCGGGGCGCTTGCCGGAATTATCATTTTTGCACTTCTGGTACATTTTGTCGGCTATATGTTCGGTGCCGCCCAGATCGCCATGATGACAAAGGGTGTAACCGAGGACGCGCTTCCGGACAACATCTTTGAGGCCGGGAAGCAGGAAGTAAAAGACAATTTTGCAACGGTTGCCGCCTATTTTGCCATTACAAAAATGATCAGCGCCATATTCGGTGAAATCACAAAGGGTATCAACACCATCGGCAAAGTCGCCGGAGGAGGTGCCGCCGGCGATGTGGCGGATACCATAAGCGGTATCATTCAGGTTGTTGTCAGCTATCTCGAAAGCTGCTGTCTCGGCTGGGTTTTTTATAAAAAAGGCCAGAATGCCTTTAAGAGCACTTGCGAAGGAGCAGTCCTTTTCTTCAAGAACTGGAAAGCCCTGATCAAGAACCTCGGAAGAATCTTCGGTTTGGGTGCGCTTTCACTCATCGTGATCGGCGGCGCTCTCACAGTCGGCGCCTACAATCTCCTCGGGATGTTCCCGCAGTTCGTAACCGCTGTTTCCAAAGCCGTTATGGAAGCCAGGCCGGATCTCGACCTTTCCGATCCGACGGTTGCCCTTTTGGTCGTATCGCTTCTTCTGGGCATTGTCGCCTGGTCAATCCTGCATGCCGTCTTTGTAAAACCGTTCGTCCTGGTCGGCGTCCTCCGGAATTTTATGAAGGCCGGAATCGCAAATCCGCCGAAAGAAGAACAGTTCCCGGAAATCGAAAAAATTTCCCCGAAGTTCAAAAAGGCCTACGCAAAGTCTACCATGTGAAAAAACAAAATAAATATCGTGTAAAATTTCCGCCGCAGGTATTTCAT